>DATERL010000100.1:0-11875 GCA_035271585.1 Prolixibacteraceae bacterium | reverse complement strand
CATTACGGTAACAGCCAGCGCAGCACAAACTAAAGTTTACGATCAAACCGACCCAGTTTTCACCTATTCTTCAAGCGATGTGTTAGCTACTTTCACAGGTTTGGCAGGTCGTGTTGCAGGTGAAAATGTTGGCGCTTATGCCATAAATCAAGGAACTTTAGTTGCTGATGCCAACTGGAACATTGCGACTTTTGTAAGTGCTAATTTCGCAATTACCCCTAAAGACATCACGGTAACTGCCAGTGCAGCACAAACTAAAGTTTACGATCAAAGCGATCCGGTTTTCACTTACACATCAAACGATGCATTAGCTACTTTCACAGGTTTGCTTGATCGTGAGGCAGGTGAAAATGTTGGAGAATATGAGATTACTCAAGGAACTTTAGTTGCTGATGCCAACTGGAATATTGCGACTTTCAATAGTGCTGATTTCTCGATTACTTCAAAAGACATTACGGTAACTGCCAGTGCAGCACAAGCTAAAGTTTACGGACAAACAGACCCAGTTTTCACTTACACTTCAAGCGATGTGTTAGCTACTTTCACAGGTTTGGCAGGTCGCGAGGCAGGTGAAAATGTTGGGGATTATGCGATTACTAAAGGAACTTTAGTTGCAGGTGCCAACTGGAATATTGCGACTTTTGTAAGTGATAATTTCGCAATTACTCCCAAAGACATTACAGTAACTGCCAATGCAGATCAAACTAAAGCTTACGGTGATATCGACCCGGTTTTCACTTACACTTCAAGCGATGCTACTGCTACTTTCACAGGTTTGGCAGGTCGTGTTGTAGGTGAAAATGTTGGCGCTTATGTCATTAATCAAGGAACTTTAGTTGCAGGTGCCAACTGGCATATTGCGACTTTCAATAGTGCAGATTTCTCGATTACTCCAAAAGAGATTACCGTAACTGCCAATGCAGCACAAACTAAAGTTTACGATCAAAGCGATCCGGTTTTCACTTACACTTCAAGCGATGCATTAGCTACTTTCACAGGTTTGCTTAATCGTGAGGCAGGTGATGATGTTGGAAATTATGCCATAAATAAAGGAACTTTAGTTGCAGGTGCCAACTGGAATATTGCAACCTTTAATAGTGCCGATTTCACAATTACACCCAAAAACATCACGGTAACTGTAGATGCAGGGCAATCAAAAGTTTATGGAGAAAGCGATCCTACTTCGTTCACCTACACTTCAAGCGATCCATCAGCTACTTTTACAGGTTCGCTTAAACGTGTTGCAGGCGAAATTGCAGGGAGTTATGCCATAACCCAAGGGACTTTAACTGCCAACTCGAATATGGTGATTAATGTTTTCAATAGTGCCAATTTCACCATTTTCATAAAAGAGGTTACGGTAACTGTTGATGCTGGGCAATCAAAGGCTTACGGACAAAGCGACCCAACTTCGTTTAGCTATACATCAAGCGATCCAACAGCTACTTTTACAGGTTCGCTTAAACGTGTTGCAGGTGAAAATGTTGGGAATTTTACCATAAATCAAGGAACTTTGGCTGGCGGCTCAAATTGGAATATTACAGCCTTCAATAGTGCCGATTTCTCAATTACACCAAAAGACATTACAGTAACTGTTAATGCAGGTCAAACCAAAGCTTACGGACAAAGCGACCCAACCTCGTTCACCTACACATCAAGCGATGCATCAGCCACATTTACAGGTTCAATGCATCGTGAAACCGGTGAAAATGTTGGGGATTACGCTATAAATCAAGGAACTTTAGCTGTTGGTGAAAATTGGAATATTGTGACTTTCAATAGTGATGATTTTTCAATTACTCCCAATGATATTACCATAACTGCCAATGATCAATCAAAAATGATAGGCACATCCGATCCCGATTTGACCTACCAAATAACAGCGGGTTCGTTGCAATTCGGTGATGAAATATCGGGGAGTGTATCAAGAGAACTTGGCGAAAGTGTTGGCGAATATGCCATTGAGCAAGGAACAATTTCGGCTGGCGATAATTACAATCTGAATTTTGTGCCAGGCGTATTTTCCATTGCAGCAGAAGCTGTTCAACAATACACGCTCACAATCGAAGTTGTTGGAAGTGGATCGGTTAATGTGAACGGAGCAGTTTACACTACCGCCATTACTGTGGATCAAAACAGCGTACTGAACCTAGCGGCCATAGCTGCCGAAGGATACGAGTTTGTAAGTTGGACTGGCGATGTAGCTGAGGCCTTCGAAGCCACCACTAACATTACCATGAATGGGAATAAAACCATTACGGCTACCTTCACCGACATTACAATTACTCAATACGCACTCACAATCGAAGTTGTTGGAAACGGTTCGGTCAATGTGAACGGAGCAGCTTATACTACAGCCATTATTGTGAACGAAAACAGCGTACTGAACCTAGCGGCTATTGCAGCCGAAGGGTACGAGTTTGTAAGTTGGACTGGCGATGTAGCTGAGGCTTTAGAAGCCACTACTAACATTACCATGAATGGGAATAAAACCATTACGGCTACCTTTACCGACATTACAATTTCTCAATACGCACTCACAATTGAAGTTGTTGGAAACGGTTCGGTCAATGTGAACGGAGCAGTTTACACTACAGCTATTATTGTGGACGAAAACACTGTGCTGGATTTGACCGCCATAGCTGCCGAGGGATACAAGTTTACAAGCTGGACTGGCGATGTAGCTGAGGCTTTAGAAGCCACTACTAACATTACCATGAATGGGAATAAAACCATTACGGCTACCTTTACCGACATTACAATTACTCAATACGCACTCACAATCAAAGTTGTTGGAAGTGGTTCGGTCAATGTGAACGGAGCAGTTTACACTACCGCCATTACTGTGGATCAAAACACTGTGCTGGATTTGACCGCCATAGCTGCCGAGGGATACAAGTTTACAAGCTGGACAGGCAATGTGGCCGAGGCGCTCGAGGCCAGAACTACTTTCACCATGCCTGCCAATGATGTTACGCTCACGGCAAGCTTCGGAAAGAAAGCACCAGCAGTTTATACCGTAAGCTTTTCAGTAACCAACAAGCAACAACAAGCAGTTGAAGGTGCCACCATCGCAATTGATGGTTTTGCCGATAACCTGGTTACCAATGCAAGCGGAGTTGCAACTATTAAGCTAGAGGATGGTACATACGACTATACTGTTACTACAGATGGATTTAAAGCTATATCAGGCATTATCACTGTGGCAGGTAAGGATTTGGTTGTGAATGTGAATCTGATTACTGTGGGAGTTGAAACAGCATTGCTTTCGAACATTGAATTGTTCCCCAACCCTTTCAGCAGCTTCATTACCTTAACAAATGCCAGTAGGGTTAGTCGTGTGATTATCACTAATCTTGTCGGTCAAACAATGATGGAGATCCAGTTTAGCGGAGCTGAAAAAGAAACCATCGCAACCCACGATCTGGTGAATGGCATTTACATGATCCAGATTTACGGAGAGAAAGATGAAATGATAATTAGGAAAATGCTTAATAGATAATTCCTTTTTTCAAGTACCTGTCTGAGTTGTTTTGCTCGCAACTAACTCATTTACTTAAGTAATAGGTAAATAGAGAATTGTAAAAAGCTTTTCAGACAGCTACCTTTGAATTAACCGATAAGCTCCGAAGGCTCCACAGATTTAGTTCTGGAGGCTTCGGAGCTTTATTATTATTGAGCTTTGTGCTGATTTTTACTCTTATTAAATCCTCATCAAAACGGTCTTGTTAAAAACAAAATGTAGGGCGATTAAAATTAAATTCACAAAACACAGCTATATTTCAACAGCTTGTTTAAGGTTTGTTTTTCAATATTGCAATGAAGAGATCGACAAAGCGAATATATAGTTTGACCCAATAATATTCTACCTAAATGTTTATTTCTTGCTAAATATTGGTTCGTATTTCACGCAGATATCACAGATTCCGCAGATAAAAAAAATAATATTAAATAATTAATCAGCATGATTCGCGTCATCTGTGAGCACCTTTTTTGCGCTAAGTATTGGTTTATATTTAACGCTGAACGATCAATGCGCTTGTGTGTCGCGTACGCGCCATTTAAACATTGGAGTTTTAATCCAAACATACTTATCAAACTCTTTGTCAACAAAACCGATAGCATTGAAAAAACAAGGAATTATTTTATACTGTAATCACAGTTTTCCGAGTTAGAAATCTGCGGATTACGCTTCGTTAAATCCACAGCAGCAACAAATCCCGACAAACAGGTTTTTGAGGATGAAACAGCAAAAAGATACATCACCTCAATTACTGCGTGATATCAAAGCGCTGCATTATTATAGGTGTATTCTACTCCTTCAATTGGATAAGCACCAACTTTTATGGTGTCGATTGATGAAGAATAAGTTCCCCATATTCCTATCCCATTTTTTATATTGCTATATACTTGATAGGGCTCGGTGAATAAACCGTTTGTAATATTATCAGCACCATCAATCGATTTAATGTATAAATATACATCCTTCGACAAGGACTGTAACTCAACATATATCCAATAAAAACCTCCCTTTAGCGTATCGGCCTGTATTAGTTTATAAGGCATTGAATTGGGTAGAAAAAAGTCTAATTCGTATTCTTTACCATTGAAAAGTTGATCAGAAAAGAGGGTGTAATTTGAATTCGATTCATCAAAAACCATATTATCGTTGGTCTTTGATTGCATTAGTACCGGATCGTTCGACTCAACACTTTCGTTTAAAGTATAATAATCAATAACCTGAACGTGTGTGTTGTTACCGGTATCATCGAAATGGCTTAAGCATTTCCCAACCCGACATGAAACAATTAATCTATAAAAATTTTCTTCATTGGCAGGATCTTTAAATTTGATGGAGCTCATTATTCTAGGAATCCGCGCTGAAGCATCGGTGTTGGTAGAATCGATCCGTATCGTAGTGCTTAATATCTGAACTTTATTGCTTATCGCTGTTTCGTCAGCGCTTGCTTTTCCAAACTTACTATGTTCTACTTCGATAGCATATTTTCGATCCAGCTCAATATTTGTTTTGCCTTCATAAAAACCTGATATGTTTTCGATGTGATATAGTTTTTCCGTTTTAACTCCATCAACGAATAAAAACACATCGGCATCGTCAATTAAACTGAATTCTTGTAAATTTCCATGTGTGGCTTTGCTTAGCGATATTTCTAACGAAACCGCACTATCTAAAGCGCATATTCCGTTAATAACCAGCTTGGGTTCCATAAGACTATCTTTAAATTCAATTTCGCGGGTACACGATTCAGTTAAAAACAAGGTCACAAAAACTGTAAAAAGCGAAATTATAATGCGATTATATTTCATACAAATAATTCTGTTTTGTTGTAAATATGCTCGTTTCATGGTTTAGAATTTATAGGAATAAGAGATTGAAGGGATTATTGGGAATAGGGTCAGTTTTTCCAATACCATTTTATCGGGCATTTTAACATAACGGCCATCTACTTTTTCCATGTTGCCTTCTTTCGATTTCCATTGAATTAAGAAAGGATTTAACCTGTTATAGACATTATATGCCGAAATGCTCCATGTACGTTTACCATATTTCTTGTTTTTATGAAAATTTACACCCAAATCGAGCCGGTGGTAGGCAGGTAAGCGATAATTGTTTCTGCTACTGTATTCTGTTACCGGATAATTTGATTTTATAGCTGAATTCATCCCCGGCAAAACTGTTCCTCGGTATTCCATAACCCCCAACGTAACCGCATTCCCAGTGTTATAAACCCAGCTTAAGCCCAAGTCGAATTTTTCGCTTACGCGGTGAGTAAATGATATACTTATATCGTGTCGGTTGTCGTATTTAGCTGGAAAAGGTTTTCCAAAATTCAAGTTCTCAAATTGCCTGTTCGACCACGATAAGGTGTAAGCTACCCATCCGCTTGTTTTTCCAACACTTTTTTCCATCATCATTTCAATACCATAAGCCCAGCCTTTTCCTTTCTCCACTTTATCTTCCCAATTGGTCGATGAGCCAAAAAATGTTGCCCCATCTTTGTATTCTAATAGCTTATCCATGTTTTTGTAATAGCCTTCGAGCGAGAATGTTAGTTCCTTTCGAGTTTCAAATACCACACCCAGAGCATATTGGTCCGAAACCGGTGGTGCAAACCTTTTGGTGGCTGGCAACCACAAATCGGTAGGTAGGCTAATTCCCGAGGTGGTGAGTAAATGTACATGTTGCGCCATGCGCGCATACGAAGCTTTAAACGACAAATTGGCGGAAGCTTTAAATCGAGACGAAAAGCGCGGTTGAGGTGTTAAATAGGCCTCGCCCTGAACCAATAACACTGATAAATGAACGCCAGCATTGATACTGATTTTTTCATTCAAGTAAAAATCGTCCTCGATATAGGCTGAGATTTCGTTTGCTATAATTTTTTGCGTTTCGTTTATCGAGTCAAGTACTGCACTATATTCGTTGCTCTTTTCTTCATATTTCATTTGGGATATTCCCGGGGTAAAAAGATGATGGGTATAGTTGCTTCCAAATTTAATATTGTGACCCGATACAGGGAAATAATCAAAATCGATTTTTGCCGATAAATCTTTTATGCCCGAAACATATTTAAAAAAGTTCTCTGTATTGGATTTATTGGTTAAATCTTCTTCTTTATTTTCGAGCTGAATCCCAAAATTGTAGTTGCTGTAAGTGAAAGTAGTATTGCTAAATAGTTTCTTGTTTACTAAATAGTTCCATCGAAACGATGCAATGGAGTTGCCCCAATCCATGCCCATTAAATTGCTCGAATTAACTATCCTATCCTGCCCACCGTTGTTGTAATTCCTTTTTTCGCTTATTCCATTGTATGCTCGGTCTTTTCCATAATAAAGGCTTAAATACAGGCGGCTTTGGTCCGAGACGATGTGGTTTACCTTACAATTCAGATCGTGGAAAAATGCGCCAACCTTTACTTTTTCAGTGTTTCCGGTATTTCTAAAGTATAAAATAGGTTTGGCCAACAAATCGATATAAGTACGGCGTGCCGAAATAATAAACGATGTTTTATTTTTAACAATGGGGCCTTCGAGCGATAGTTTCGACGAGATTAATCCCACAGAAAAAGTGCCGGCCATTTTTTTCATATTGCCTTCTTTCATGCCAATATCAACAACCGATGATAGTCGCCCACCATAACGCGCTGGAAATCCGCCTTTGTAGAGCTTCACCGATTTTAATGCATCGGGGTTGAATACCGAAAAGAAACCCAGCAAGTGGTTGGCATTATAAACCGGCACACCATCGAGTAAGAATAAATTTTGCTCGGGGCTGCCCCCGCGAACATATATCCCGCTTGTGCCTTCGGTTCCCCCTTTTACCCCGGGCATAAGTTGCATTACTTTTAGCACATCGCTTTCGCCAAGTATTACGGGAGTGGTATTTAGCTTCTCAATCGAAACATCAATCATGCTCATTTGAGCACTTTCGAGGTTTTTCTTCTTTCCGCTTATCACCACTTCGTCGAGTTGGTCGGCCGATGCTTGCAAGTTTATATTTATTAACGTATCGGCAAATAGTTGCAAACTAATGCTTTGTGTGGAATATCCTAAAAACGATAATTGTATTAGGTGATTGCCTTCGGGCAAAGTAATGCTATAAAAGCCATAGTTATTGCTTGTTGTACCTTTTTGAGCCTGTGCTTCGTAAATGCTTGCATAGGGTAAGCGTTCGCCGGTTTGGCTATCGGAAACAAAGCCGCTAATGGTGTGCTTTTGGCCAAAAAGAAATGCCGAATAAGATAATAGCAACAATAAAGGAATCGATTTTATGGCTAACATTTATCAAGGTTGTTATGGTTAAGTTTTTGGGGTTTAACAAAAGTTATTGTGCAAATTTGAAAAATGCTTGCACAACAAGCTTCTTTTTTTGAAAAATTTAAGTCATTTATCGCACAAAAACATACACAGGATTGGTGAGTATTTCATTTGATGGATATACGTATTCAAATTCAGAATAAAAAAGTATTTTATTTTCGTCTATCAATTCAAAATCATTGCCTTGCATCTTTCCAAATGTATATAATGGTTTGCTCCTAATCAGATCTTGTTCAATCTCAATGTTGATTGTGTTTTGAGAGAAATCAAACTGATAATTGAAATTAATTGAATCATCTTCAATAATTAAAGTTCCTTTTCGATCAATGTTTCCCTCAGCTAGACTAACACTAGTATTAGTAAAAATAATAGAAGAGGAAACATCTTTATAAACAATAGACTTTTCAGATTCATCGGTGTAAGTCATTTCTTGAAGATTCCATTGCCCCAGCAAATCATTAAGGTCTCTCTCATATTTTTCAGTGCTATCGACACACGAAATGCACGTTAACACAAGGATCAAATAAATAATGATTGGTTTTTTCATTGTTTTTAAATTTTTTCAAAATAGCCTATATACCAAAAGTTCGTTGTATTTTTATAAAACCTTGATGTATTAATCCTTACGAGCCATCCGAATATTTCGCTATACAATTGTATTTTAGTATTTTATATTTTGTCTCAATACTAATATCTAATCCCGAAAACTATCGGGACTAACGATCTATTATATCATATAATCCAATTTTATAAGAAGCTTATTGTGCAAATTTGAAAAATGCTTGCACAACAAGCTTCTGTTTTTGAAAAATTTAAGTCATTTATCGCACAAATACATATACTGGGCTGGTAAGTATCTCATTACTTGGATATACATATTCAGCATCTACAGTAAATATTAGCTCCTTTTTATCAATAAGTTCAAAATCATACATATTGACTTTACCAAAAGTGGATATAGGCATATCCTTAATTAACTCCCGATCGACATGAATAGTTATCCTATTGGAATAAAAATCAAACTCATATTCAAAATAGACAGAATCATTACCTACATAAAGCATCCCTTTTTTGGTCATATTACCATCAGCCTGAGTAGTAAAAACATCGCTGAATTTAATTGAAGAAGCTATTTGCTCAACATCTATCAATTTGCCGGTCTCATTGGTGTATGTCATTTGATTAAGTTGCCATTCTCCAAGTAGATTTTTGATGTTTTTCTGATATTTTTCAGTGCTATCGACACACGAAATGCACGTTAACACAAGGAGGAAATAGATAATGATTGGTTTTTTCATGATTTCTTAAGTGTTATGTTCAAATGGCAATTTATTAATTTACCAATAAGTATTTTATTCAGAGATTTGTATGATAGGACATTGTGTTTGTTGAGATTCATATTTGAATTTATTAAAACAAGCAGCATGGTGCATGCTTTTATTATCTAGTAGTTGGTGTCGTTTTGATTCCATATAGCAAAAGAGGTTCATGGTGTGTTTTGGTGTGGCGAATATAAATATTATTTTGCCCCCCCCCAATTTTTTATAAAATAATTACCGAAAAGTTGAAAAATTTTGACGAAGGGAGGATTTTGTGGGATGAAGTAGCAAAAACGCTTTAACCAACTTATAAAATAAGGCGTAACCATTCAGTCGGTTTGTTTTTCAATACGTATTTTATTCAAAAGAATAGTTTTATACCGATTAGCCAACAAAATGTCGCGTATATTCGCTACGCTCTATAATCTCCTTTGTTGGTCTATCGGTATTGGTTTTATAGTTATCAATTATCCCCAGGGTTAATCCCGATGTACATCGGGACGGGCAATTCATCCTGTTTTGAACTGAAATTCTACCCTTTTTTAGTGCGACTGAATGGTTACCGTTTTTCAATATTGCACTTAGCCTTTTAAATAGTGAGCCTGAACCATAATTATCAAAATCAAAGGATTACTTAATCTTATTAATGAAAATCATGGTAATTCCATAATTCCAAAAATCATGACTCAGACAAATTGTTAAAAAGCACGAACTGCACGAACTCTATATTTATTGGCCTTATTAGCGGTACTCATGCTACCACCGTTGAATAATTGCAACCATGCCAAATTACTGTCGTCCTCGGTAGAACTCCAATAGTGATCCTAAGCAAAGCCACCAATCATGTCCCTTTTCAAATAGAGTTTGTTGAGTTCATCTTTACTGGGTAAATACCAATCGGTATGCCCACCACTCTATAATCTCTGCAAATTTTAGTGGCATAAGAACCATTCCCTGATTACTAATTATAGCTGTTGTGTTTGCGCTGCCCGTAAACAAAGCAAGTGTTGTTGTACCTATAGTTGTATAAGCTCTGCTATACCAACTATCACGAATGCTTTGGTCTTCGAGGGCAGCCATTAAACCGCGTCTCACATTTGCATCATAACCGGGGTCGCCTGGTTCAAAAAAGTAGGCGATTATTCCGCCTTGGTAAAAATCTCCAATTGATACATCATTTAAAGTCATATTTTTATCTTCTGTCCAAGTTGGTACTCGATTTTTGTATTTTAATATTTGACCATTTACTCCTGCGGCTATAGGTACCCAAGCTGTGCCGTTCCAATATCGCATTTGTCCAACAGCTGTTCCCTTTATTACACCAATAACATAAGGATTTACTGTTGTTCCTTTACCTGTTACGGTTACGTTTGCTCCTGCGCGTACTTTGGTTTCTGAACCATCGACATTTGGCAAACTTATTAATTTAGCCCTTTCTTGGCTAATAATAACATTTCCGCTTCCGGCATTTAAAATATTAAATGCTTCGCTGGCAGAAAAAACAGGGTCGGTTTCGGTATTTAAAAAACCGCTTACACTGGGAACCTCGCTACGTAACTGTGCGCTTGAATCACCCAATGCGTTTTTGGTTGCCAATGAACTTAAATTTTGGTCGCCCGTGTTGGTGCCCGATAAATTACCCAAATTGGTAATATCGCTTGTTGTGATATTGGCGGCCTGACTATTTGTAAATGTTAGGTCGGTTTCGCTTGTTAAAAATCCACTAACATCAGGTATTTCACTGCGAACTTGTGCCGTTGAATCACCCAATACGTTTTTGGTCGCCAATGCGCTTAAATCTTGGTCGCCAGTGTTGCTACCCGATAAATTACTAATGCTTTATACAATAATGTTTGCGGTTTTACTACTTGAATATTATTAGATTGGTTTGGATTGGTTTCGATTTAAATAAAGTAGATACCCTTTACCCTTTCGATGGTGACAATGAAATCAGACAATAATTGACCTGCGCCAATTTCAATGACTAATTGGGTGCTGTTATAACAACCCGACAGCTCTTTTTTTTTCGAGTACTTAGGCCCAAAGAGATGAGCAGGTAAGCAAATATACTAACACAATAATTATCAACACAATAAGACATTGCAATAAAAAGTGAATGTGACGATTAGCACTACCCAAATTGTGTACATTTATAATTTTCATAGTTTTTTATTATTATATTTATTTAATTTTACGTTACATTTTAGATGCGATACAACCATCTAACAAATTGACTATCATATAATATCCCAACTGATTGATTTGGTTGATTACAAATACTTCAACTTCGTATTGAAACGCTATGCCTTACGTCTTTACAACTTTTACAAAATATGCGGCAAGAAAATAATTTAGCCCCAGCCTTCTAATATTTGAATTGTTTTGAAACGAACATGTTTCTTCTATTAACTGAGCTTAACTCGTAGAGATGTTTCGGAAAAAACAGTCAATTAAAAACGGCATTAACCTACAGTAATTCTTCGATATGAATTATTCAATATGAGATTATTTCTAAAAAAATTACTGTATTATTTTGCATAACCCGGCAGATTCAAACCAATTCGAATCTGCCGGGCTTATCGCAAAATTTTGTCCGCTTAACGGTAAATAGATAAATTGTTTATCATATAAAACCTTTCGGTTTCATGTAATTAAAAAGTCCGAATAGCACGAACTCTATACTGGCCTAACTTCGATTGTTCTCCAACAACATTATT
>DATERL010000099.1:0-5726 GCA_035271585.1 Prolixibacteraceae bacterium | reverse complement strand
CTGTCTTGGAGCATGGATTAAAAAAATAATGGTTTTTATTCTGCTAAAAAAAATAAAATTGAATTTATATATCATAACTTAAATATATGTGTGATGTTGGATTAACGATGTCGTTGTGAAAACAATTTAATCACAAAATATTCGGCCAGCAATTGTACTTTATGAATCATAAGATAAGATATATTATTATTATTACATTAACCTCCTATAATGCGATCAAACACTGACAATATTGCTTTTAAAAACAATAAAATGAGGCAAAAGCTAAAATCAACCGCAGGTTTTTTATCAAAAATTATCGACCCCTTTCCATCGATGAAAAGCTACTGGATTATGTTTTTTATTTTTGTAATCATTTACCTCTTTTTTTACCAAGGGGTTTTTGTAAATCTTATGAGTTATAATCGTTACGACGATGAATATTATTATATAATGGCAGGTAATATTGGCTCTTTAAAATGGTTGGGGCCATACAGTTCTATATTGCTTTCAAAAATGCCCGGTTTTGCAATCTTCCTTATTTTTAGTATTGCTACTCATCTGCCTTATCTTATTGTGGTAGGTGCTTGTTACAGTATTGCCATTGCATTCTTTTTGCAATGTTCAATGTGGCTGTTTTCAAAAGCAAAAATATTCTCGTTCTTAATGGGAATAAGCCTGCTCTTCAATCCAATTTTTTCCAATGAATCGAGAATATACCGCAACCAACTCTCTGCCATCTGTTTGTTAATTTTTATTGGTGCCTTAATTGCACTGTTTAATCCCAATACAAAAAAATATAAAAAATCAAGTTGGATTATTATGGGATTTGTTTCATTCTTAGGTACAGGATTCCTGTTCTACACCAGAGAGGAAACGATGCTCTATTATGGAATGCTTGGGATTTCGACAACACTTTTTTTACTTGTTTTTAAAAAAATAGCAACCTTAGGCCGAAATCTCTACTTGATAGGTTGTGGATTAACAGGAGTTATAGTTGTTGGCCTTCTTATCTCCTCGTTGAATTATCATTTTTATGGTCGCTTTACAGTTTGCGAAAAAACTTCAGTACCCTTTTCTTCTGCTCTTAAAGCCTTTCAGTCGGTAGCTGATCCTGATCATAATCCACAATTGCCTATGTTATCACCATCTTATAATAAGATTAAACAAATTGCGGCAGTAGTCCCCGAATTTGAGAAAGTAGCCACAATTATGTGTGATTCAACTTTTAAGAGTTTTAAACATTCCTCAACTTTTTTAGACAGAAATACCATGGAGTTTTGCAATATCGATAATTGTGTAATACCACCAAGTCATTTTGAGTGGTACTGGATATCGGCGGTTAGAAAATCAGGGTATTATACCAATGCAAGTGATATAGCCAGCTATTATAAAACACTCTCGCAAAAAATAAACGAAGCCATAACATCGGGAAAACTTCAAAAACGAGACATTTTGATTTCTGCCGGACCTTATTTTATTACGAAAGGCGACATTCCAACCATTGTTAAGGTACTTCCACATAATTATTCAAGACTATTTTTCACTCAATCGGAATTTGAATCAAAATTTAAGAATTTAGCAATTCGTGTATCTGGAAAAAGGAATGAGATAAATAATTTGGATTTTAAAAAGAAATTGCTGAATTTAAAATACTTGTATCTTCCTAAAAAGACTGAAATGAATGATGCAAGAGAGTCGGTTTATAATAAGTTTTGGTGTTTTATGGTGTTTTTATATTCAAAACTTGTTGTTCCACTGATGCACTTTGCCACACCACTTGCATTGTTTGCAGTAATTGTAGGTATTTTCAGAAAGCAGTGGCTAACTGTTTTTCCTATCTTGATAATCGTTGCGGGATATATTGCACATTTCGTACTTTTATCAATTATCGATGTTGTTGTGGGGTATCGTGCTTCAACTTTTCGATATTTCCTTCCCTCTTATTCTCTTATCATAATAACCCCCTTTTTAGCTATAACTACGCTCGTTTCCCCTTTTTTAAATCAAAACAAGAAAAGGGGCAAAAGCAAAATTAGTTTTTCAATTCTCAAGAAAGAATGAAATATCAATCGCCAAATACAGCAAACGAGATTAATACTCAGATTATAATAAAACCAATGCAGAGCATTGAATTCACCATTTTAATGCCTTGTCTTAACGAGGAAGATACAATTGAAAGCTGTATCATAAAAGCTTACAGCAGCATAAATAAAAATAATATTTCGGCCGAAGTATTAGTTGTTGATAACGGCAGTAGCGACAATTCGGTCTCAATTGCCCGACATAATAATGCAAGAGTAATTAGTGTCGAAGAAAAAGGTTATGGTGCCGCTTTACAAGCAGGTATTAAAAATGCAAAGGGGAAATACATCATCATGGGCGATTCCGATTGCAGCTACGACTTTGGTGAGCTAACACTTTTTATTGAAAAGCTAAGGGGAGGTTACGATCTGGTGATGGGCAACCGGTTTAAAGGCGGAATTAAAAAAGGAGCCATGCCTTTTTTACATCGTTATTTGGGAAACCCTGTTCTTTCGTTTATTGGTCGTCTCTTTTTTCGTTCATCAATTGGCGATTTTCATTGTGGGTTAAGAGGGTTTAACCGCCAATCGATAATTAACATTGATCTAACCACTACAGGAATGGAGTTTGCCTCTGAAATGGTTGTTAAAGCATCATTAAGCAAACTGAAAATTACAGAAGTCCCAACAATACTGTATCCCGATGGAAGGAAGAGACCGTCCCATTTAAGAACATGGCACGATGGTTGGCGGCACCTACGTTTTCTTCTAATTTACAGCCCTAAATGGTTGTTTTTTTATCCTGGTATGCTCATGTTAATAGCCGGAATGGTTCTCTCAACAATTCTTACGGTTCATCAAATTCATATTGGACATGTCAATTTTGATATCCATACTTTGTTGTACACCATTACTCTTTTTTATATTGGATACCAGTTTATTACTTTTTATATATTTTCAAAATATTATGGCGTTCAAAATAAATTGCTTCCTCCTACCAAAATGTTTTCAAGGTTATTCAAACTGTTTAGCCTTGAGAGAGGCTTATTAATTGGTGCTGCTTTTTTGTTAGCGGGTATTATTTTTTCTTTAAAAGCTTTCCTAATATGGCAAGAGACAGGTTTTGGGAACCTCGACACTGTAAGAACAATTCGTTTGGCAATTCCCGCTGTTTTCTTAATTCTAGTAGGCGTTCAAACCATTTTAAATAGCTTTTTTCTGAGTATTCTTCAACTTGAAAGCATGCAAAAATAAACAGGCAATATGTAAATAAATATTTTTAATCATTTATTCCCAACTCCCCCTCGTTTGAGCGCAGCGGAAACGAGGGGTAAGTCTAAAGTCGTCTGTGACGACACCTTCGTCACGCGGAGCGTGAACAGAAAAGTTCAATCCATCAACCAACTCCCCTTTTGTGTCTTTGGGTGGCACATTATTGAATTTGAAGTGATCCGTTGGTTCTTTGATGTTTTTATCATCAAAGAAGGTCTATAGGTCAAATATGAGGCTGTTTTCGAGAACTTTGTTCCATCAGGTCAAATATGAGGCTGTTTTTTTTGATGAATTTCGTCTAATTATAGATTGAACTAAAAGATTGAATTATCATTGTATTTCATACTGAAACATATTCAGGCTCTGCTGGAGAGCAACCAGATAAGGGATAGGTATGAATGCGACAAGTACGTCAAAATTGGGGTGGATTATTCTGCCCCTTTTTACTTTGAATACTTTGAGCATTTATGCCTTAAAAAACTCATCAATAAACCGCTTGCGATTTTGTTTCGAGAGTCCATTATGGTTTCTCAATTTATTCTTTAAATGAGTAAAAGAACCCTCTAGCATATTGTTCGTATTGGGGATGTTACACTCTGGGTAATCATACCAAACAAAAAGATACGGGAGATTTCTTTTCAGGCTCAAGTAGGCACTTCTTAGTTTTTTATGGGCATACCTTTTACTTCCTGTGTTCGGATCAATTACCCGTTCTTTCAGAAACGCACTCCATTTATCAAGCCACTCATTGAAAGCTCCAATAAAACTCTCCTTATCTGTCCTACAAAGGAGTTTGGTGAGTTCTTTGAGTTCCTTGCCAGCTTCCAATTTAGGGTTTAATGTGATATATCTTCGGATAATTGCAGCCTGATGAAATTGGCACATCTGAACCTTATATTTGCTGAAAATCTGAAATAACCCTTTAAAGCCATCACATACAATACCATCAATTACAAACCCTTTTTGCTCCAAATAATCAACGCCTTCTTTATAGTCAAGCAATCGTTCATTGCCAATATATTTGTGGTACAAAACCTCTCCACTTTGGGCATCCATTATCACCAGGACTCCCCAATTACGCCCCCAATAAGTGGCATCCATTAGCAACGTGACAGAGCGTGCTTTAGGCGTTGATTTTGCGACTTGCAGATGTAATTTGATTTTCCGTTTTATAGTACTTTCACTAACATTATATTGAACGGCTAAATCCAAATAAGTTTGCTTTCCAAACACATATTGATACCATAATTGATCAATATCAAGCCGACATCCTCCAAGAAAATGCTTCTTACATGCATGGCATTTATACCGCTGAACTCCATTTAAAAGTCCATTTTTCTTTACAATTGAAGAGCCACAATGAAAGCACTTTTTTTATTCATAACCTTTGATTTGCTTCAAAGATAGTATCTATAGGTTTCTTAGAGCTTTTCAGCCTCATATTTGACCTATAAGCCCAAAATTACAATAAAATAATCATTAGCCAAAAATAACAGCATATCAAAAAAGCCACTCCCGCGTGCAGAAGTGGCTTGAAATATATAAAGTAGCGCAGCGATCCGTCCGTCAGTTGACGAACAGTACGATGGACTACGTAAACAGCCCCAACGCAATGTTGGCACTGTATGTTGTCCCCTCACAACCTCCACCAAAAAGGTGATTAAGGCTTATTTTATCTAACTTCCGAACCGTTTTTAACGACAGTACTCGGGCTAACAAATTTTAGCGACCCATCGGCATCTTCGGCCATCAATATCATGCCCTGCGAGAGAATGCCTCTCAATTCGCGTGGTTCGAGGTTTACCAAAATACAAACCTGCTGACCAATGATTTTCTCGGAATCGTAATATTCGGCAATGCCTGAAACTACAGTGCGTTGATCAATACCTGTGTCAATCGTTAGCTTCAACAGTTTTTTGGTTTTGGCCACTTTCTCGGCGGCAATAATGGTTCCGGTGCGGATGTCCATTTTAGTGAAATCGTCGTACGAGCAGTTGGGCTTTTGCGGCGCTGCTTCAACAACAGCCATTTCATTGGCCTTTTTGGTATTGAGTAATTTTTGTACTTGCGCTTCAATTACTGCATCTTCAATTTTTTCGAATAACAATTCTGGCTTATTGGTTTGGTGACCGGCCAACATTAAATCCGCGCGTCCCAATTCACTCCAATCGAGGCGTTCCATATTCAAGAATCCACGCAACTTATTCATGGTAAACGGCAAAAATGGTGCAAACACAATGGTAAGGTTGGCCGCTATTTGCAAGCAGGTGTTCATAATGGTTTTTACCCGTTCTTGGTCGGTCTTCACCACTTTCCAAGGTTCCATATCGGCCAAGTACTTGTTGCCCAAACGCGCCATATCCATGGCATTTTTCAATGCTTCGCGAAAACGGAAAGTGTCGAGACTTTTCTCTACATCGGCTTTAAGCGAAACAATTTGAGCAAGCGTTT
>DATERL010000098.1:0-137732 GCA_035271585.1 Prolixibacteraceae bacterium | reverse complement strand
ATATTTGTCTTAATTAAAATTAACTCAATATTTTCAATTATTAGATAGCATAATAAACTTAAATCTCTTCTTTTCGTAGAAATAACCAATTTATTTTAAACTAATTAATTTCCCATTATGAAGAAAGTTTTATTATTAATTTCTGCCTTTGCTTTATTTGCAGGGGCTAACGCTCAGAAACCTGAAGCTGTTGCAAAAAAGGTTACAGGTATGGCGTTAACAGTAGATGGCGTTCTAGATGAAGCCATTTGGGCTGATGCTACCAAGTATCAAATTGAAACACCTTTCAAAGGTGAAAATATTGCCGGTGGTGCAGCTGACTGTTCCGGCTTTTTCCAAACCGCATGGAGTGATAAGGGCGTGTATATTGCAGTGACCGTAACTGACGATATCTCTCAAAACGACAAAGCTGCGGCCTATGGTCCAGATTGGGCCAACGATATGGTTGAAATTTACTTCGACATGAACACAGTTCTTAACGATGGCGTTGGTAGCGGTAGTAACAAAGGGCATTATGGAGTGACCGGTATTGCCATTGATGGTATTAACGGATGGGGTAAAAACTCAGTTTTTGCCTATAAATTGGATGATGCCAGCTATATCAAAGAAGTATTTATTGCTTGGAGTGACTTGAAAGATCAAGATGGTAATGTTTTTGCTCCATCAGAAACAAATGAAATTGGATTTGATGTGTACATTATCGATAACGATAGGGATACAATTGCTAAGGATCGTAATTTCCGCGACCGTTTGGTATGGTCGAACAAAGGAGATGTTAATGAAAACTATGGCAATATGGACGATGCCGGTATCCTGAAATTTGACATGATAGATGCAGCAGTAGATAATGCTTTCGTTGCCGTTTCGCAAAAACTGACTGGTGTTCCTTGTGCCATCGACGGAGTATTGAGTGATGCTGTTTGGGCTAGTGCAGCCAGATATCCTATTCAAAAAACATATAATAACGAAAACATTGCAGGTGGCGATGCCGATTGTTCAGGTTTCTTTCAAACGGCTTGGAATGATAAAGGAATATTTATTGCAGTTACTGTAACTGATGATATTTCTCAAAACGATAAGGCTGCTGAATATGGGCCAGATTGGGCCAACGATATGGTTGAAATTTATTTCGACATGAACAAGGTTTTGGAAGATGGTGTTGGTAGCGGTGATAACAAAGGCCATTATGGTGTGACTGGTATTGCCATTGATGGCTTAGTTAAATGGGGCGTAAATTCAAAATTTGCCTATAAACTTACTGGAACTAATTATGTGAAAGAAGCTTTTATTGCATGGAGTGATTTAAAAGATAGTGACGGTAAAGTGATAACCCCTTCCGATTCAATTGAAATTGGATTTGACGTGTATATTATCGATAACGATAAGGATACAATTGCTAAGGACCGTAATTTCCGCGACCGTTTGGTTTGGTCCAATGGTGGCGATGTCAATGAAAATTATGGCAACATGGACGATGCCGGTATATTAAAATTCGACATGGTTGGAACATTGAATAACCCTGCTGTTGCTTCGGCTTCGAAAGTTACCGGTGATCCAATTGTAGCCAATGGTATTCTTGACGAAACAGTTTGGGCCTCGGCCGTTAAATACGATATTGCCAATAATTTTAAAGGCGAAAGTTTTTCAAGTAATGCCGATTGTTCTGGATTTTTTCAAACCGTTTGGGACGATAATGGATTGTATATTGCAGTTACAGTTACTGATGACATTTCCCAAAATGATAAGGCTGCTGCCTACGGACCAGATTGGGCCAACGATATGGTTGAACTCTACTTTGATGTAAATGCTGAACCTAAAGATGGAATTGGCTCCGGTGGAAACAAAGGACATTATGGAGTGACCGGCATTGCCATTGATGGTATCTCCACTTGGGGAACTGCTTCAAAATTTGCTTACAAGCTAACTGGTGCAAGTTATATAAAAGAAACATTCATTGCCTGGAGCGATTTGAAAGATGCAGACGGAAATGTTTTTGAAGCTAAAGCAAATGCTAAAATGGGTTTTGATGCTTACATTATTGATAACGACAGAGATTCGATTGCTAAAGACCGCAATTATCGCGACCGTTTGGTGTGGTCTAATATCGGGACCATAAACGAAAATTATGGAAATATGGATGATGCTGGTACTTTAACCCTGTCTAGTAAAGCCATTGCGAATGTTTATGAAGTTCCCGCTGATACTACAGTTTCTGTTGAATCAAAAGGGCTGAATAATAATATTTTGGTTTATCCTAACCCAGCCAAGGGAACATTGAATGTGAAAAATGTTTCTGAAAAAGCTTTGATTTCAATTTTTAGTATTGATGGTAAAATGATGCTGAAATCAGTTGGCAACAGTCCAATAGACATTAATACACTTCAAAAAGGCGTTTACGTAGTTAAAATTAGCGAAGGCGTTACCACAACCAACAAACGTATTATAGTTCAATAATTTCAATTCAAAATAGTAAAAAAGTTGTTGCTAAAAAAGCAACAACTTTTTTTTTAATTCGTTAAATTTGAAAATGCAAGAGAATCCAATATCATCAAAGAAGAAGGCCATTTTCTCATTAATTCTGTTTCTTATTCCCATCTTTTTTCTTTTAATTTTTGAAACATCATTAAGGTTAATTCATTATGGAAACGATCTTTCGTTGTTTTCAAAATCAAAGTCATATCAAGGTTATTATGAAGTAAACAGATCAGTTGGTAAACGTTTTTTTTCAAAACTGCCGGCAACATCATCAATTAACGATCTTTTTTTGATTGATAAACCAGACTCTTGTTATCGTATTTTTATTCTGGGAGGTTCAACTGCACAAGGTTTTCCTTATCAAAGTGGCGTTTCATTCGGGCGAATCTTAAATTATCGTTTACAGGATGCTTTTCCTCATCGGTTAATCGAAGTAGTTAATCTGGCTATGGTGGCCACAAATTCATACACTCAGGCCAATTTTATGAATGAAGTTTTAAGTCATCAGCCCAATGCCATTCTAATTTATTCCGGTCACAACGAATTCTATGGAGCGTTGGGGGTTGGTTCAGTCGAAAATGGCGGAAATTTTCGATGGATTAAAAAACTGAGTTTAAAATTGGTTCATCTAAGAACTTATCAGTTATTTCAACATGTGATTGCCAAAACTTTTAGCGCATTTTCGGGCGATTTAACCAATAAACCCACTGCTACTTTAATGGAGCACATTGTAAAGGACAAGGCCATTGAGTTTGGTTCCAATATGTTTAACAATGGGGTCGACCAGTTCAGGCTTAACATGGAAGAAATTATCCAGAAAGCCAATCAGAAAAATGTTCCAGTTTTAATTGCAGAACTGGTAAGTAATGTGAGGGATATTAAACCATTCAAATCAATTCATTCTCCTAAAAATTCTAGTGCTGATAGTATTTATAAAGTGGCTCAACATTACGACTTATTGGGCAATTATGAAACTGCAAGAAGATTGTATGATCAAGCAAAAGATTTGGATGCTATTCGATTTAGGGCACCCGAGGCTTTAAATGAAGTTATTCATAGTTTAGGAGAAAAATACAATGTTCCAGTTGTTCCAACCAAATCTATATTTGAGCAAAATTCAACCAATGGAATTATTGGCAATCAGTTTATTTTGGAACACCTACATCCCAACGTGGATGGTTATTTTCTAATGGCCGATGCATTTTTTAATGGAATGAAGAACAATCATTTCATTTCTGATAATTGGAACCAGGTTTCTCCAATTTCGTCTGATTATTACCGTGAAAATTGGGGTTTCACTGCACTCGATAGTTTGGTGGCCGATCTGTTGGTGAAGAAATTAATGGCGGGTTGGCCATTTCAACCCGAAACGATGGTCAATCAATTCAGATTCACTTATCAACCAGTTTCTTTCGAGGATTCTATGGCATTCATGTGTATCAAATACAACAACATCACAGTTTATAGTCAGCACATTGAGTTGGCGAAGCATTTTGCTTCCTTGGGACAATATCATCAAGCATTTCAGGAATACTATGCCTTAATAAAGAGTGAGCCGCACGAATTGTCGTTGTATTTTGAAGCAGCTAATTTTTTAATTAAAGCTGAAGAACCATTGCAGGCTGCAGTAATTTTACAAACCTCACCCAATATTGCCAATAATTTCAATGGATTGATAAAGATTGGCCAATGTTACCAACTGGGTAACAATTCTCAAACGGCCATTTCGTTTTTTGAAAAAGCATTAGGGGTTTGCCAACTGGCTGATGATAAGGAAATGGCATTACTACTGCTCTTTAACGCCAATAAAGATGCTTCACAGTTTGAAAAATCAAAATTAGTTTTAGATGAATTAGTGAAAATCAATCGTAAATACTTGGAGCTTGATTTCGATCAGAAAGCAAAAGTAGTAATGACGAATCATGAGGTTAAACCCTTACTCGATAGTGCTCTGGTTTATGCTCGTTCAGGGAATTTGAAAGAAGCCAATGCATTGTTAGAAAGGTCGCTCAAAATTCAGGAAACTGAGTTCGCCTATTCCATGCTGGGTAGTATTTTCTTTAAGCGAGATAATGCCAAAGCGCTTTTGTATTTTAATAAGGCGTACCAGATGAATCCAAAAGATGCTAACGTATTGAACAACCTTTGTGTGCTTTCTATCATGAAAAAAGATTTCACATTGGCCTCAAAATACCTTGAAGAGTTAAAATTGGTTTCAGATAATACTGCCCAAATTGAAGGCCTAACAGGTTTGTATAATAAGTCAAAGGCAGCTAATTAGGGCCTAATTGGGTGCAATATGTTTAGCTTGAATTCAGCTTAGAAAGGTTCGAAAATCGGGTCTTTTTACTTGGTAAGGCGATAAAAAATAATCAGGCAATAGAACTGGTTTTTCGAAAATCATTTTGAGTGCAGTAATGAGTATTGCTAGCCTAAAATATTATTGATGCCGCATAATGCAATACTTGTCGTCACAAATGTTACACTTGTATTTCACCCTGCGAATGTTTTGCCCTATGCCAATAATGCCACTGACCGATTTTACCGGCGACATTAGTGCCGAAGCATTGAGTGAAACGCCGCAGGTGTTGTTTTTTAAAAGTTCAAAAAGTTGATGTTGTTCGCTTACCGGCCAGTTACAATAACCCGGGCTAAAACGGTTGCTTACATTTTGGCCACGGAGCACAGCTATTTTCTGAATATGTTGATGAAGTTTTTCGGTAATATTTTCGGCCAACTCGGAGCCAATCAGATCAAATATTAAACCTTCGAGACCATTACCTGCTGCCATTTCGCGCTTCGATAATTTTTCAATTTCGGATCCGGCAGTGCAAATAAAAAGTGCAATGGCTTCGCTTCGTTTTAACATAGCAGTTACAACAGCTCCCGTATTGAACTGATGTTGTTCAATGGTGGTTGTTTTTTCCTGAATGTTGAATAGAGGATGTTCAAAAATTGAAAAACACGCACTTGGTTTTACCAGTATCAGTCCAATTTGGATGGCATTATCAATGGTTGCTAGTAAATAATCATCGGCATCGGTCAATTTCATCCCCATGCCTTTCAGTATATTTTCCCGATCGACCGTTAAGAGATGTTTTTCGATGGTTAATTTTTGTTCCCCAGATAATGACTTATTATACATACTATGCTACTTGCGCATTCAAATAACTCACGGCACTTTGTGGGTCGTGAGCGTAAGCGTTGGCGCCAATTTCCTGACTAAAAGCGTTGGTAACCGGTGCGCCGCCAATAATGAGTTTCACATGCGGATATTGTGCGTGAATATCGGCTACAATATTCTTCATGCTTTGCATGGTGGTAGTAAGTAAGGCCGAAAGGCCAACAATGGCATCGGGATTTTCAGCAATGGCCTGAATAAATTTTGCAGATTTTACGTCAACACCCAGGTCAATTACTTCCCAACCGGCGCCTTCAACAATCATGGCAACTAGGTTTTTGCCAATGTCGTGCAAGTCACCAGCCACAGTGCCTATAATAAATTTCCCTTTGCGTTTCACTTCACCACTTTGAAAAAAAGGTTTTAAATGTTCCATTGATGCGTTCATGGCTTTGGCCGAAATGAGCATTTGTGGTACAAAAATCTTCTTCTGTGTAAATTTTTCACCTACTTTATTCATGGCTAAAATTAAAGCGTCATTCAGTATTTCGATGGGTTTTACGCCCATATCCAGTGCTTCGCGCGTTAATTCATCAGCTCCGTCCATTCCTTTCATCGCCGGGGGGTAGGGTGCATCTTTATTCACTTTTCCCATTTCGACTGACGTTGCCAACTTCTGTAATATCTCTGCTGAATTCATCTCTGTAATTTATTATTGACTACTTATTATTGCTGCAAGTTGCCGATTGCGAACTCCTTACCTTAGCTTTCGATATAGCAATAAATAGTTCAATCAACTTATATTATTAATTTCTATTATTTTGACTCTAATTGTTTTACTTTTTCGGCTATTTGCCTGATGTGCTCGGGGGTAGTTCCACAACAACCACCAATTATATTGGCACCTACCGAGACCAATTTTTCTACCAAGGCGGCCATTTGCTCTGGTGTTTCCAGAAAATGTGTTTCGCCGTTTTCATAAACTGGGGCGCCTGCGTTGGCATGCACCAATATGGGGATTTCGGAGTTTGCCGCCCTAATGGCTTCCGAAATGGCAATCATGTTTTCCATGCCATTGCCACAATTTGCGCCAATAATACTTGCGCCCGCATCAATCATGGCCAATGCCATTTCGGATGGCGACACGCCCATCATGGTATAAAATTCACCATCGGGTGTTTTGTCGAAAGTCATGGTGCAAATTATCTCGCAATTGGTGTGTTCACGAGCTGCACATACTGCTGCACGAGCCTCGTCGTTATCGGTCATGGTTTCAATAACCAGCGCGTCGGCACCGCCATCTGCCAGCGCTTTGGCTTGTATTTTAAAGGCTTCGTAAAATTCTTCGTAGGTAACATCGCCCATAACAATCATTTTTCCACTGGGGCCAATTGAGCCCAAAACATGTTTGTTGGGGCCAGCTGCTTTGCGCGAAATTTCGGCGGCTGCCTTGTTTATTTCGTAAACCTTATCGCCCAAACCATACAAATCGAGTTTGAATTTTGAACCACCAAAGCTATTGGTTTCAATCATATCGGCGCCGGCATCGATGTAACTTTGGGCTATGTCGAGCACTTTATCGGGATGTTCGAGGTTCCACAGCTCGGGGCACTCGCCGGGTTGTAAGCCTTTCTGTTGTAAAAAGGTGCCCCATGCGCCATCCGAAACCAATATTTTACCTTCCTTTATTTTTTCTGCAATGGTTTTCATTGTACTATTTTTTAGGTTTACCGAGCAAAAGTACTTACGCTTTCTACTTTTTTTTAAAAGTAGTAAATAAAAATAGCAGTCCAAGTGGAAAAGTTTGTCATTTTGGTGTAAGGAACGACAATTACCGCCAAAAAAGGAAAAAAATTTGAGCAGTGTAAATAATTGTGCTAATTTCAATCGTTTTTTAAAGTCAATACGAATCAATAAACCTAAATAATAAGAGCATGACTGATAAACAATGGAACGAATTGGTTGCCTTGGTTAAGGGCGAAGGTGTGAGTGAAAAAATTCCGATAGGATTTATTATCGACTGCCCTTGGTTACCCAACTGGTACGGAATTTCAATTCTCGACTACTTTACCAGCGACGAGTTATGGCTCAAAGCCAATCTTAAAGCCGCCGAAACATTTCCCGATGTGATGTTTTTACCTGGTTTTTGGAGCGAATATGGCATGTGTACCGAACCTTCGGCCTTTGGGGCAAAAACCGTTTTTTGGAAAGACGAATTCCCATTTGCCGACAAAACAATTTTTTCATCTGAAGATATTGACAACCTCGAGGTGCCTAATCCCGAAACCGACGGCTTATTACCATTTATGCTCAACCGATTAGTCAACCTTCGGCCAGCTATCGAAGCTGCTGGACATAAAATACGTTTTTCGGTATCGCGTGGACCGCTTAATATTGCTTCTTTTTTGATGGGAACTACTGAGTTGCTCACTACTATGATGATGGAACCCGATAAAGTGCACAAGCTGATGCGGGTAATTACCGATTTTTTGAAAGATTGGCACCGAGTACAACACGAAGCCATTCCAACCATCGAAGGCATCATGATGCTTGATGATATTGTTGGTTTTATTGGTGAAGATGAATTTGTAGAATTTGGGCTGCCCTATCTAAAAGAGCTTTACAATACCAACGATAAAGTAAAACTTTTTCACAACGATGCTGATTGCAGCATGTCGGTAAAATATTACCCCGAAATTGGTATTAACTTATATAACCCAGGGCTTGACCTTTCGATTTCCGAAATACAAGATGCCACCAAGCACAATTTGGTTGTTTTGGGCAGTTTGCCACCACGCGATGTACTGGCTGCCTGTACCCCCGACGAGGTTTATCAACAAACTAAAACCATGCTGGCCAATGTCTCCGATCGTTCTAAATTAATGGCCTCGTGCGGCGGAGGTATGCCACCAATGGTAAGCACCGAAAATATCAACGCGTTTATCAAGGCAGTAAAAGAATCTTAGAAATATCGTTTCGAATAAAAGTCGCATTTAATCAAAAAATAGATGCGACTCTTTTTTTTGTTATATCAACAAAACGTTAATGTACAGGAACTAAAGCCTAAACAATCCATTTTATCTTATTATAAAAATGTTAAGTACTTGTAAATATTAATAATGCCATAAATTATTACTTAAGTTTGTTATACTATAAAGTAATAAAAGGTATGAATGGATTAAGAATTGGGGGATTGAATATTCCTGTTCCCATTATTCAAGGCGGAATGGGTGTTGGTATCTCTCTATCGAAACTGGCTGCAGCAGTAGCCAACGAAGGAGGAATTGGCGTAATTTCATGTGCAGGGCTTGGCCTTGTATATCACGATAAGGCAAAAAGTTATCTACAATCAAATATCGACGGCTTAATTACTGAAATTAAAAAAGCAAGGGCAGCCACAAAAGGTATTATTGGCGTAAATATTATGGCTGCGCTTACCAATTTCGAAGACATGGTGCGGACTACCATTGCCGAAAAGGTCGACATTATTTTTGCCGGTGCTGGTTTACCACTTAATTTGCCAAGTTTTTTAAAACCCGATAGTGTTACCCGCTTGGTACCCATCGTTTCGTCGGGTAAGGCAGCTCGCTTAATTTGCTCAAAATGGCAAACTACCTACAATTATTTGCCCGATGCTTTTGTGGTTGAAGGGCCAAAAGCTGGTGGCCATTTAGGTTTTAAAAGGGAACAAATTGAAGACGTAAACTACTCGTTGGAACAGCTAGTTCCCGATGTGGTGAATGAAGTGAGAGTTTTTGAAGAAAAATATGGCAAGGAAATTCCAGTTATCGCTGCCGGTGGAATTTATAATGGCGACGATATGTATCAAATTATGAGCAAGGGCGCCAAAGGTGTTCAGTTGGGAAGCCGTTTTGTAACCACTACAGAGTGTGATGCTTCTGATATTTTCAAACAACAATACATCAATGCCGGTGAAAACGAGGTTGAAATTATCCAAAGTCCGGTTGGTATGCCTGGCCGTGCCATTAGTAATGCTTTTATCGACAAAGTGAAAATGGGACTTAAAATGCCAAAAACCTGCCCCTTTCATTGTATTAAAACATGCGATATTAGTAAAAGTCCATATTGTATTGTAACGGCACTGTACAATGCAGCCAAAGGGAACATGGCTTCGGGCTACGCTTTTGCAGGCACCAATGCGTTCAGAGCTACAAAAATTTCAAGTGTGAAAGAAGTAATGACCGATTTGGTAGATGGCTTTAAAAAGAAAGCTGAAGAAGTTCAAGCGAAAATTCAAAACATATTACCTTAACAAAATTGAAGTTCATTGTTGTTTCGTCCCTGTTTTTTGTAAAAAATTATAACTTTGCCAGTCATAAATTTTTAATCAAGGAATAAGATGAAACGTCAGGAAATCAAAGAAATTTTGAAGTCGGATGCTTTTGGCAGCACCGTTAAAGTGAGTGGTTGGGTTCGCACTAAACGCGAAAGCAAAAATGTTAATTTCATTAACTTAAACGATGGAACCGTACTTAGCAACCTTCAAGTTGTTGCCGATGTTAATAATTTTGATGCCGAACTCCTGAAAAAAATCAATACTGGGGCTGCTTTAACTGTGATAGGCGAACTGGTAAAGTCGGGCGGGCAGCAGTCTGTTGAGGTCATTGCCAAAGAAATTGAAGTGGTTGGCGAGGCCGATCCTGACAAATATCCTTTGCAATCGAAGCGCCATAGCTTAGAGTTTTTGCGCGAAATTGCCCACTTGCGTTTCCGCACCAACACCTTTAGTGCTATTGCAAGGGTTCGCCACTCCATGATTTTTGCCGTACATAAATTTTTCACCGACAAAGGTTTTTTCAATATCCACACGCCCATTATTACTTCGAGCGATGCCGAGGGCGCTGGTGAAATGTTCCAAGTAACTAACCTTGATATGGAAAATCCTCCCCGCGACGAAAAGGGAGCGATTGATTATAGCAACGATTTTTTCGGAAAGAAAACCAACCTTACCGTTTCGGGGCAGCTCGAAGGAGAATTGGCCGCCTTGGCACTCTCGAAAATTTATACTTTTGGACCAACTTTCAGGGCCGAAAACTCAAATACATCCCGCCACCTGGCCGAGTTTTGGATGATTGAACCCGAAATGGCTTTCTTCGACCTGAACGACAATATGGACTTGGCCGAGGAATTTTTGAAATATCTTATCAACTATGCGCTCGATAGTTGCGCCGAAGATTTACAATTTCTTAGTGAGCGCCAGCAGCAGGAAGAGAAGAATAAACCACAGGATCAGCGTTCAATGGAGCTGATCGAAAAGCTGAAATTTGTAGCCGAAAGCGAATTTGTTCGCTTAACTTATACCGAGGCTATTGACATACTTCAAAATTCGAAGCCCGCCAAAAAAGGTCAGTTCAAATATCCCGTTGAAGGATTTGGAACCGACCTGCAAAGCGAACACGAACGCTACTTGGTTGAAAAACATTTCCAGAAACCAGTTATTTTAATTGACTATCCGGCCAATATTAAAGCTTTCTACATGAAAGTGAATGCCGATGGGAAAACAGTGGCTGCTATGGACGTATTGTTTCCACAAATAGGTGAAATAATTGGTGGATCACAACGTGAAGAGAACTACCATGTGTTGGTTGAGAAAATGAAAGCCATGAATATTCCGCTTGATGATATGGATTGGTACCTCGACACCCGCCGCTACGGGTCGGTTCCCCACAGCGGTTTTGGTTTGGGTTTTGAAAGGCTCATTACTTTTGTAACTGGCATGAGCAACATCCGCGACGTGATCCCGTTTGCCCGCACTCCGCAAAATTGCGAGTTTTAATCGATATCACGCTTTTGGATTAACTCTTTTTATGTGCCGAATGTTGCTCATTTTTTATAAGTTTATGCCAGATTTATAATTGTATTAATGGCCGGACAAAAGCTCTCATTACAGCAAAAGCTGTTACAAAGGTTATCGCCGCAACAAATTCAGATGATTAAACTGTTGGAGTTGCCTGCTATTCAACTTGAACAACGCATCAAGCAAGAGTTGGAGGAGAATCCTGTATTGGAGGTTGACGAGAACCATCGCGAAGGTGAACAACAGGAGGAAAAAAGTAGCGATTCGGATACCGATAGCCAAAAAGATATTTCAATTGAAGAATACCTGAGCGACGAACCAACCTATAAATATAAAACCAACAATTACTCCAAGGACGATAAAAAAGAAGATATCCCGTTTAGCATTGGGACTACTTTTCACGAGTATTTGTCGGAACAATTGGGTTTACTCGACCTAAAAGAACAGGAGCGAATATTGGCCGAGTACATTATTGGCAATATTGATGAAAACGGTTACCTGCGCCGTGAAGTGGAGGCCATGGTCGATGATTTGGCTTTTTCGATGAACATGGATGTAAGCGATGAGCAAATGCACAAGATTTTGGCCGCAGTTCAGGAACTCGATCCTCCCGGAATTGGTGCTCGCGATTTACGCGAATGTTTGCTTATTCAGCTAAAACGTAAAGAGTTTCAAACCGAAGTTGTTGAAAATGCCACTCGTATTATCGACGAAATGTTTGAAGAGTTTTCGAAAAAGCACTACGATAAAATTATGAACCGGATCGATATCGACGAAGAAGAACTCCGCGACGTTATTGAAGAAGTGGTTCGTCTTAATCCAAAGCCAGGGGGCGCATACAGTAATCCGCTCAATAAAATGAACCATGCCATAATTCCCGATTTTATACTCGATATTGTAGATGGTGGCTTTCAGGTTGGCCTTACCCGTGGCAATGTCCCCGATTTAAGGGTCAGTTCTCATTATGCCAACATGCTAAGGGCTTATAGCGAAAATCGGTCGAATCACACAAAAGACCAAAAAGAAGCCATCACTTTTGTTAAACAAAAACTCGATACGGCAAAATGGTTTATCGACGCGATAAAACAGCGCCACCAAACTTTGCTTATTACGATGGATGCCATTGTTGAGTATCAAAAAGAATACTTTATCGATGGGGATGAAACAAAACTCAAGCCCATGATATTGAAAGATATAGCTCTTGTTACCGGCCTCGATATTTCAACTATTTCGAGGGTCTCAAATAGTAAATACATTCAAACCCATTTTGGCGTTTATCCCTTAAAGTTTTTTTTTAGTGAAAGTATGCAGGATGAATCAGGTGAAGAAGTTTCGACCCGAAAAATTAAAAAGATATTAGAGGATATAGTTGATGCCGAGGATAAGCGCAAACCTATTACCGACGAAAAACTGGCTTTTATGTTGAAAGAAAAAGGATTTCCCATTGCCCGCCGAACGGTAGCTAAATATCGTGAGCAATTAAATATCCAGGTTGCACGTCTTCGCAAAGAACTGTAATACCCCCATTTGTATAATTATGAATAAAATATTAAAGAATACCGCGCACCTATTTTCATTTGTTTTTCACCCTTTAGTCGTGCCATCAATTGGTTTTATATTGCTTTTTTATAGTTTGCCCGGTTTTGAGTTATATCCACCACGCATGCGTAATATTATGATGGTGATCATTGCGTTTTCAACAGGCATTCTTCCTCTTACTTTTATTTTTTTAATGTCGGTTGCTGCTGGGTTTTCAAGCAAAATGGAACATCACCGCGACAGAATGTTGCCCTATATTTTTAGTGCTTTTAGCATATACATGGGTGCTCAGTTAATGGGTAAATTGCCTGTGCCGGGTGTTTTTAGGCTTTTTATGCTGGGGGCTTGCCTAGTATTGATAATGCTGTTTTTGATTACCATGAAATGGAAAATATCGGGACATGCTGCTGCCATGGGCGGATTAACTGGTCTTTTTTTATCGCTTGCATTTCGATATGCTATCGATTTGAAATGGGTAATTATAGCTGCAATATTTGTTTCAGGTATCGTGGCCTCCTCGCGAATTTTATTAACGAAGCACAGTGCGCTACAAGTTTACCTTGGTTATGGCTTAGGTCTGGTAACTATATTTTTGACCGTTTACTTATTTTGAACAATTACAGCTGTTGTAAACAGGCCTTCTTTCTTCTTTAGAATACCAAGGGCATCTTTAGCCGCATTAAAAGTATCATACGATTCGACACCTAGTTTATACCATCCATCTCCATTAAGCATGAATACTTTGGGTTTTAATCCTAGGCTTTCCAATTCTTTTTTCTGTTCAAGTGCAAATTCTTCGATTGAATAACTGGCCACAACAATTATATAACGGTCGTTTAAATCAACACCTCTAATTTCGACAATAGGTTCAGCTTTCTGCACGGGAACGGTATCAAGGGATACCGACTTTATAGTATCGGCAACTACACTGTCTTTTTGATATGGTTTATAGTATTGGTAATCGTCGGTTGATTTACGTTTACAACCTGCCAACATTAATATTACCAAACCGATTAATAATAGGTTTAATTTCATTTTTTAATTATTAGAGATTAATCTGAATAGTTTTTTATAATTCGAAATATAAAAAAAATAGGGTAAAAAAGCAAGTTGCCTTTACCCTAAACTTATTTACAGGTTATTATCAGTCAACAAACTTATATCCAATTCCTTTTAATGTTTTAATATGGCTTTCGCCAATTTTTTCGCGTAGTTTTCTGATGTGCACATCGATGGTTCGATCGCCAACTATTACTTGTTCGCCCCATACCGAGGTGTAAATTTCTTCGCGGGTAAATACTTTTCCGGGTTTTGAAGCGAGTAGCGAAATTAGTTCAAACTCCTTACGGGGCAAAACCATTTCTACGCCTTCAACAGTAATTAAGTAGCGTTCGCGGTCAATGGTGATGTTGCCAACCGATATCGAAGTGCTACTAACCGGAGCAATACTTTCTTCTACAATATGAGTTCGTTTAAGCAATGCTTTTACTCTACTGATAAGTACCTTGGGGCGGATTGGCTTCGTGATATAGTCGTCGGCACCGGCTTCGAAACCGGCAATTTGCGAATAATCTTCGCTCCTGGCGGTTAAAAAAGCGATAACCGAACTTTCCAGCTTCGGGTTTTTTCTAAGTTCTTCGCAAGTTGCGATACCATCCATTTCAGGCATCATTACGTCAAGAATAATCAGGTCGGGAACTTTTTTATCGGCTATTTTTATGGCGTCTTTCCCGTTTTGCGCAGTATATACTTTATAACCTTCTTTTTCAAGATTATAGCTAACAAATTCTAGGATATCAACCTCGTCGTCAACCAGTAGGATTCTTTTTTCGTCACTCATTTTATGAAATCGTTTATTTAATGGCCGTTAATATATAACTTATTAATTGCATAAAAGTTAATTGTTAATGAAAAAAATAATTAGCCCTTAGCTTTTTGGATTGTAAAATTAAAGGTTGTACCCACGTTTACCTGGCTTTTAACTTCGATGGTTTGGTTGTGGCCTTCAATAATATGCTTTACAATTGCCAAGCCCAAGCCAGTACCCCCTTCTTCTCTTGAACGGTGTTTGTCGACTCGGTAAAAACGTTCAAAAATTCGCACAAGGTTTTCCTTTTCCATACCGATACCATTGTCGCTCACTTCAATCATGTATTGATCGTTCATGTCGAAAAAGCCAACTTCAACGGTACCACCTTTCCTCCCGTATTTTATGCCATTAACCACCAGGTTGCTCATTACTTCCATCATGCGTTTTTTGTCGGCATAAACCATAATTGGCTTATCGGTTTTGGTCGAGAACTTTTGTTTTATTTTTCGTTCAAGGGCAATCATGTGCTCAATTTCAAAAACATCCTCGACCAGTTTTATAAAGTTGAATTTTTCCATGTTGAGCGTTAACTCGCCCGATTCAAGTTTAGTAATCGACTCCAGATCTTCAACTATCGAAATCATCCGATCAATGCTTTTAACGGTACGTTCAAGGTACAGTTTATTGATACGGGGATCGTCAATTCCACCTTCGGTAAGGGTAAGAATATAACCTTGAATATTGAAAATTGGTGTTTTTAGCTCGTGCGATACGTTGCCAACAAATTCTTTACGATAACGTTCGAGCTCTTTCAGCCTTTTAATTTCATCTTGTTTGTTTAATGCCCATTTCGAAACTTCGGCATTCACATCAAAGCGGATAAGACTTTTCTTGTCTTCATTTACTTTTTGGATTTCCTTAAAGGGTAAATCGCGTATAATTTTAAATATGGGCTTTAGTCTGTCTTCAATAATATTCTTGAAAAAAAACAACGAAACATAATAACTAACCATAAGTGTGGATAAGAATAGAATGACCAGTTGCCACAATTCGCTTAGAAAAAAATGGTCAAAAATAAAAACCACTGTGGTTATGATTACCGAAATAGCCAACGATAACCAGGTTGAAAAAATACGAGGACGCAAACTTTTCATCGACAATTACTAATTTAAAGTATTCATACTGTTTTGGGTTTTTATTTTCATTTTTGTTGAGTAATGCTTATTCTTTGCAAAATTAAACGAAATATAATTGATTCGCACTGTTTTTATAATTTTACCTAGAGTTAACATTTTGATAAAAAAGGCAACAATGTTCATCCAAATAATTGAATGTATTTTTGTAGCGTTAATTTTGTGCTTAGTCCTGCACTGCATTATTCTATAAAAGTAAAGAAAAAACATGAGTGAAATCTATTTAGTTCTTATAGTTGTTCTTTTTGCGTTAGCAATTTCTGATTTAATTGTTGGTGTAAGTAACGATGCGGTTAATTTTTTAAGTTCAGCTATTGGTTCTAAAGCAGCACCAAAATGGATCATATTTGGTGTAGCCAGTTTAGGTATTTTATTTGGAGCTACTTTTTCGAGTGGAATGATGGAGGTAGCACGTAAAGGGATTTTTCACCCCGAGATGTTTGTGTTTTCTGAAATCATTGTCATATTTCTTGCTGTAATGATAACTGACGTTATACTGCTTGACATGTATAACAACTTGCGCATGCCAACGTCAACAACAGTATCGGTTGTTTTCGAATTGTTAGGGGCGGCGGTTGCCGTTTCGTTGGTTAAAATTAAAGCTTTAGGTAGCGTGGCTGGCAATCTGGGCGACTACATCAATTCGGAAAAGGCCCTGGCTATTATTTTCGGCATTCTAATATCGGTGGTAATCGCTTTTTCTATTGGGGCCATCGTTCAGTGGATTACTCGTTTCATTTTTTCGTTTAGTTATGAGCGCCGCTTCAAGTTTCTAGGGGCAATTTATGGTGGTTTGTCTATTTCTATTATCACTTATTTCATGATTATAAAGGGCGCAAAAGGTGCATCGTTTATCACCAACGAAATGGCAATTTTTTTAAACGACAACTTGATAATAATCATGGGTGCTAGTTTTATTGGATGGACTGTTATATTGCAATTTTTACGTTCGATATTTAAAATAAACATTTTAAGAATAGTAGTACTGGTTGGTACTTTCTCGCTTGCCATGGCTTTCGCTGGAAACGATCTTGTTAATTTCATAGGCGTACCGTTGGCTGGTTTTGAATCTTTTAAAGTATGGGTCGCCTCGGGCACTTCACCCGAAATTTTTACCATGGATGTGTTGGCCGGGAAAGTGGAAACACCAACTTATATGTTACTTATTGCCGGATTGGTAATGGTGGTTACCTTGATTACTTCGCGCAAAGCGCGTAACGTGGTTCAAACCTCGGTCGACCTCTCGCGCCAGGCCGAAGGTGAGGAGCGTTTTGGCTCTTCGGCACTCTCGCGTATGTTAGTTAGGGGCAGTGTTCAGCTTGCCGATTTTTCAGAAAAATATTTGCCCGATAGCTTAAACCGTTTTGTACAACGCCAGTTTGACCCCTTGCCCGAGAGCAAGGCCATTGCTATTGAAGCTCGCCCCGCTTTTGACATGCTCAGGGCATCGACTAACCTTATTGTTGCAGCAATTTTAATTTCGATAGGAACATCGTTCAAGTTACCGCTGTCAACCACTTATGTTACTTTTATGGTTGCCATGGGTACTTCGTTGGCCGATAAGGCTTGGGGGCGCGAATCGGCTGTTTATCGTATTTCAGGAGTTTTTTCGGTTATAGGCGGATGGTTCCTTACGGCAATTATCGCTTTTCTGGCTTCATTTGTGATTGCCCTTATTATTTCATGGGGCGGAGTATATGCAACTTTTGCAATGCTTGTTGTTGCGATTTTTATTGTAGTATTCATTCAGATCAAGTTTAAGAAGAAAAACAACACCCCGGCCGAAGAGGAAGATGATGTTAGAGAGCAAAGTTTCAATACTATTAAAATTATCGATAAGTGTAACCGCAACACTGTTAAATCGATAATTGCTGCTTCAAAAGCTTATTTCCTTTGTTTCGAAGGCTTTTTTAACGACGACAGGCAACAAATGAAAGTTGCCATGAAAGAAGTGGAAGACTTTAACGAAAAGGCGAAAAGGCTGAAAGACAATGTATATAAAAGTATTGATAAATTGCAGCAAGATTCAGTGGATACCGGTCATTTTTACGTTCAGGTAGTTAATTATTTGCGCGAAATGGCGCATTCGTTAAATTTTGTGGTAAGCCCAGTTTATGAGCATTTCGAAAATAGACACAAGCCGTTTACTAATGAGCAAATTGAGGATTTTACTGGATTTACTATTGATTTAAACGAATTTTTCAACTATACCCTACATATTTTAAAAGACAAGAAATTTGATGAGCTTGATGAGTTAATTGAACAACGAAATAAACTGCTTCAGGGATTAAAACTTGTTGAGAAAAAACAAATAAGGCGCATTAAAAACAACGAAGTTTCAACGCGTAATTCAATGTTGTATTTTAAAATTATTTCGGAAACGAAAAACTTGTTATTGAATTTAATCAATGTGGTGAAGGCTCAACGTGATTTTATTCTTGAAACTAAGTCAAAAACATCTGGTATCAAATAAGTAACCATTTATAGGGCAAAGCATATTTTGTTGAAAGCAAAAAGCCTTTACAGCATTAAGGAAATCCTGCTGTAAAGGCTTTTTTTATTCATTTAAAATGAAGTGTGTTTAAGCCGTTCGCATGGCCGGTGCTTTAATAAATTTCACCAGTAGAGCGCCCAAAATAAGCATTGAGCCTGCAACTATATACGATACAGTGTAGTTGCCAGTTAAATCGGCAACTTTGCCTGCTAATATAGGGCCAATAATACCTGCAATACCCCAACTGGTAAACATAAACCCATAATTTACGCCCAAGTTTTTGAGGCCAAAAAAATCGGCAGTAGTAGATGGGTACAAAGCAAATAAGGCACCATAAGCAATACCTGCAACCGAAACTCCTACTATAAGTAAGGGGACACTGGTGTAAAACGAAAATACAAACATGTTAACGGCCTGTAGGGCGAAAACAGTAAGCAAGGAGTTTGTACGACCAATTTTATCGGAAAGGAAACCGCCAATTACACGACCACCTGTATTGAAAACCGAGAAAGCCATTACTACTAAAAAGCCATTGCCAGAATTAGCCTGTACTTTAACAATGCTCACAATATGGGGAATCAGCATCAGCCCGGCAGTTGCACTTAAGAGATAAGTAGCCCATAGGATACGAAACTGACGTGTTTTTAACATTTCCTTCCAGGTATAATCGTCGCCATTTTTAGTCGCTGGTTTGCCTTCTTTAACCTTAGGTTTAAAATCTTTACCTGGGTTGCGGAGTATTAACGAGAATGAAACCAATAAAACAAGGGCAATTGCGCCTAATATCAAGAATGTTTTTTCGGTTGAATAAGTCCTTAAAAGTTTATCGGTTAAAGGAGCCATAAAAAGTGACGAAATACCAATTCCGGCAACAACAATTCCCGAAATTAATCCTTTTTTGCGTGGTTCGAACCATTTTATGGCTGCCGGAGTAGTGGTTGCATAGGCAACACCCATTCCCAATCCACTGATTAAACCAAATGTTATTAGCATTACAAAAGGGCTCTTAGCATAAGCTGAAGCTATAAGTCCAGTTCCAAAAAGTATTCCTCCCAATAAGGCTATTTTTCGGGGGCCATATTTGTCTTGCATTCGGCCACCAAATACGGTCATAAACGATAACATGGCTACACATACAGTGTATGGAAGTGTTGCTTCGGTATTTGACCAGCCCCAGTCGCCTACCAACGATTCTTTGATTACGCTCCACGAATAAAGGAAGCCTAAAAGCAAATTAATGCTTGTTGCAGCTATCGTAACTACCCATCCGGTAGTATTACTATTTTTGTTCATTCGGTTAAGTTTTAAATGATTTTTGGTTGAATATTAACAGCGAATATAAGTGTTTTATTGAAAAATGAAACTAAAAAAGGCAAATATGTGTTGATTTGTAGTTTTGCTTATTTCGCTAATGAAGAAAAACTAGGGTGCAAGTTATCTCAATTTATACCATTATTTGATAATTGAAGAAATGTTATGAATGAACAAAAGAGAGATTTAAATCGCTTGCCAATTATTTGCGGGTGTTCTTTAAGAAGCTCGTTTGCGAATATTTATTGATTAAAATGCATAAAAACACCCCGTGCCACACAAGCTTATTATTAATTGCTAGGCACGAGGTATTCGTTGTTTTTTAAAGTTTCACCAACAGTGCGCTGCCATTGTAAATAACTGTTTTGTCAAAACCATTCGAAATATTTAAGCCATTTCCTTTTCCGCTTTCAACCAAAACGATATTGAATTTTCGAGTTTTCAGCATTCCGGGAAATTCACCTTGCCGTTCATCAATGGTCAATTCACGGGCTTTGTCGTTCCATTTTAATTTAATGGTGCTGTATATTCCCTTTTCGTAATTGTAGTTATCGTTTTCGTCTTCGTACAATTCAAATTCGCCATTAGCGCCGGTGTAAATTCTTAATTCAATAGGATCGGCCGGTTTTTCAGTAGTATATTGTATAAAAGGTCCCATGGGGATAATTGAACCTGCGCGTACAAATAAGGGGATAATATCGATGGGGGCCGGTGTATTAATTTTATCGCCTCCGGTAAATTGTTGACCTGTCCAGAAGTCGTACCAAATTGTTGAGGAGGGCAAGTACACGTTAATTGTTTTTTCGATTTCAACGGCTTGTGCTTCCAATTCAAAAACCGAAGGTGTTTTCCAGTTGATAATCATACGGGCGGCACCGGTTTGTTTGTTCTCGACTTCGGCAACAAATTGGTAGCTTTTTCCAGCTTCGAGCTCAATAAACTGGCTATAAGCTTCATTCCCTTCTTGTAATATTTGCACTTCTTTTCCGTCGATAAAAACTCGTCGGGTATCGTAGCTTTTAATGTGAAATTGATGTTTTCCAGTTTCCGAGGGAACTAACACACCTTCCCAGCGTATGGAATACATTGAATCGGTAACGAAACTTGGGCGGCCACCATACCAGTTGATGTCAATGTTGGGGTCGGTGGTGTTGTGTGAAAGGTTTTCGAAACGGTTATCGGTGTAATAACGAGCTAATAATCCAGGTTGCCCATCGGCCGTTTTAAAAAATTCAGTCCCAATTACTTTACTGGCACTTGGGGGGCGGTGGTACATAAAATCGCTTACGGGGCAAGCCATTATCGATGGTCCAAACATATACTGGTTATCGATGTTAAAACAGTTTTTATCGATGCCAAAATCCATGGGTAATCCGCGCATTATGGTATAATCGTCGTTGGTAACTTTCCAGGCCAGCGAGTAGATGTAGGGCATTAAGCGATAACGCAGGTTGTCGATTTTGACCAAGGCGGGCATAAACTCACCCATCTCCCACATTTCTCGTGGAGTATCTGATCCGTGCGACCTGAAAATTGGGGTAAAAGCACCAAACTGGAACATGCGGGTATAAAACTCGTGATAAGCTGGATCGCTGCCCCCACGGTTAAAAACTCCGTCGTACGAGCCCAAAACAAAAGCACCAATATCAAAAGTCCAGTATGGGATGCCCGACATGGAGTGATTGAGCCCCGCCGAAATTTGGTTGCGGTAAATTCCCCAACTGGCACCAATATCGCCACTCCAGGTTGTTGCCGCATTGCGTTGCTGACCGGCAAAACATGACCGGGTTAAAATATAAGCACGACGATCGGATGTTTCTTCTCGCCAAAATCGGTGAATATCGTCGGTCATTACCAACGAGTAAGTATTCAGGTAGCGGGCAAACGACCCCAAATAGTTGCTGCCCATTTTCTTCATTTCATATTCGGTCGCTTCTTTCGATAAGGCGTTGATTACGTCGGGTTCGGTAGAGTCGATCCACCAACCATCGAGTCCTTTCGAGTAAATACCATCGCGCAGGTATTTCCAGTAAAGCTCGTTGGCGCCCGGTTTGTAAGTGTCGTAGTATTTGAAGCCCGCCCATCCGATAGGTGAATACAATAACCCTTTCCGATCCATCTCTTTGTTGATTTCGGTATTGGGGCCAAGGGCTGGCCAAATTGAAATAATGGCATGGTAATTCATTTTTCGTAATTCTTTCATCATGCCTTCGGGGTTGGGAAAAAGTGTTTTATCGAAAAACATTCCGCTCCAGTTTTCAGTGCCGTTCCAATAGTCCCAGTCCTGTATCATATTATCGATTGGGATGTTTAGTTGGCGGTATTTACGGGCAACACTTAGTAATTCTTCCTGTGTATCGTAATGTTCCTTGCTTTGCCAAAAGCCAAAAGCATATTTTCCGTACATAGGAGCCTTGCCGGTAAGGTGTCGGTAACCCGAAATTACCTTGTCGGTATTATCACCACTAATAAAATAATAGTCAATGTTATCGGCCATATCCGAAAAAATTGATGCACCATCTTTGTTATCTTTAAAAATAGTCATGGAGTAATTATCCCATAATATGCCATAGTTTTGAGTTGAAACCAGGAAGGGATTTACCGCGTCGGTGTTGCTTTGAACCAGTTTCACTTCTTTTCCTCGGTAATTAAAGTAGCCATATTGGTGTTGTCCCAATCCGTAAATTCCTTCGTCGGGAGTGAGTTCAAATTGCTGTTTAACCGAAAAACCTTGATCTCCATCGTACTCTATGGGTTCAAAACTGGCTTTTCCTTTTTCCTTTAGGAGTATTTTTTTGTCATTATCTAGATATTGTATGTTGCCGCTTTTTTTATCGATTGAAAGCGAAAGCGCATCGCTCGAAAGTATAATGGCTTGACTGGTTTCTTGTTGCTCGATGCCTAGCAAAGGCAGTGAATGTTGTATAACAACAAGACTTGTTTTGTCGGGTTTGCCCGCATTATCCCATTTAGTAACCCGTGCAATGTTTTCGGTATAAAACTGAACCCTAATGTTTAGCTTGGTGCTTGTGATTTCAGCACCGTTTTCGATAGGCGTAATTTCGACCGTTGTTTTTTGGCACGAATTTAAGTGCAAAGCGAGTAAAGCAATGATTATCAAGTTGATTACTTTCATTTTATTCTGTTTAATATTTTGTTATTATATGAGTCGAGATTAATTTATCAAGGAACTAAATTACATAAAATGAAATAGCACAAGGTGTGTTTATTGTTTGTAATTGGAGGCTGTTATGTCAATTAAGACCTACTATTAATGCTTTGTGATTAACTTTTGCTGACTTCTAAATTCACTGGGTGTACATCCTTTTTGAGCTTTGAATGAACGGTTAAAGTTCGAAATATTATTAAACCCGCTTTCGAAACATATTTCAGAAATATTTTTTTCGCTATCGATAAGTAAGCGGGCTGCATGGCCTATGCGTAAATCGGTCAGGTAATCGGTAAACGATCGCTGCGTGCGCTTTTTAAAAAAATGGCTAAAAGCCGATGGAGACATACTTACCTGCTCGGCTACATCGTTAATTCGAATATTGCTTTGAAGGTTTTTATATAAATATTCGTTCACCATTTTAATACGGCGGCTTTTAGAAGTATCAAATTGCCCAACGTACGATAAGGACGAAAGGGTAACTTGATTGCGAGAAATCGATAAATCGTATAAAATTGAAAGCAGTTCGAGCAAGGAGTCGAAGCCTCTCATCTCTGAAAGTTTCAGTATTCGTTCAGTAAGAGTGGTTGTTGTTTTGGGCGAAAACAAGATGCCCATTTTTGAACGTTCTAGCATTTCGCGTATTGGCATCGAGAGTTTTCTTGCCAAAAATCTTTCCCCCAAAAAATCGAGTTGAAACTGGATGGTTATAACTTGTACTCCATTTTCGCAGCCTGTCCAAGCATGGGGCGTATTGGATCCTATTAAAACCAAATCGGGCGATTCGTAATCCTTAATTGAATCACCAATAATGCGTTTCCCCTTCGAGTTTAAAACCAAGTTCATCTCATATTCAGGATGATAATGCACCGGAAAGTCAAACTTTGCATTGTAGTGATTTAGTACAATGAAAAAATCATCGTCAGCCAAAGGGGTAATCTCTCTTACTATTCTGTTTGTCATGATTAAATGCTAAATATTGATGTTTTAATGCACGAAACTAATTAAAATAATTCAATATATCATTATGTGCTTGCTCGCTCTTATCCTCTATAAATCGGTCTATTAGGCATTATAAGCGGCATAATATGGATTATAGTGTTTGTCTAAATTCATAATAGTATTGCAAATTAACATTAAACTGGCTAGCTAACTACCCCTATCATTAATAACTTTGTACTAACACTAAATCTTAAATCATATTTAAAAACAATCCACATTAAAAGTGGAGATTGAGAGAAGAAAATTATTAAAATGAAGCAAATTCAGATTTTCTATCAGGATGAGTTTCATGCAAAAATTAAAATCAAATTTATTCGTATGAAATCTAAACTTTTAAAACAAAAAGCATTGATTGTTAGCCTAATGATACTGGCCATGAGCATAGGTTTGGTATTGCCGGGTTATTCACAATCGACCCAGGTTTTCGGAACGGTAGAAACCAAACAAGGTGAAAAGCTACCGGGAGTTAGTGTCGTCGAAAAAGGCACATTAAATGGAACGGTCACCGATATAAATGGTGAGTTTACCATAAAAACAGTATCTAATAATGCCGTTTTGGTGTTTTCATTTGTAGGATATAAATCAAAACAAGTTGTTTCTCAAGGCAACACTGCTTTGAGTGTTCTGCTCGATGAAGACGTAAAAGGCCTCGAAGAGGTAGTGGTAATTGGATATGGCGAAGTGAGAAAAAGCGACCTTACCGGTTCGGTAAGTACAATTAAAGTTGAAGGCTTACAAAACTCTCCTTCGAATTCAATTGATCGTTTATTGCAAGGGCGCTCAGCAGGTTTGCAAGTTGTTAACTCGTCGCAAGAACCAGGCGCAGGTGCTACAATTCGTGTGCGTGGTGGAAGTTCGCTTCGCGGTTCCAATGCTCCTTTGGTGGTGGTTGATGGTTTTCCTTTGGGTGAAGCTGGCGACTTGAAACAAATTAACCCTGCCGATATCGAATCGGTTGAAATATTAAAAGATGCTTCGGCTTCGGCCATTTATGGTTCACGTGGTGCAAATGGTGTGATTATGGTTACAACCAAAAAAGCAAAATCGGGCACAACCCACATCGATATTCAACAACAAACCACGGTTTCACAATTCTCCTCAAAACTAAACATGTGGAATGACCCGCTATTGATGGCTCAATTAACCAACGAAGACATGTCAAATGCAGGGTTGCAAATTATTTACAACGGACAAACCAATTCAAACGGAGTTTATTATCCGTCGATCTCCGAAATTCAATCGGGTCAATGGCCATACCATACAAATTGGGCCGACGTTGTATTTCGCGACTCTCCGGTTTCGAATAACACAACGGTGGCTATTCGCAGCGCAAACGATCAAACTTCGTTTAACCTCAGTGCTAATTACCTTGAGCAAAATGGAGTATATATAAACGATGAGTACCAAAAATTTATCGTCAATTTAGGCGTTACACACAAAGTTACCGATAAGTTGAGCATCACCAGCTCAAATATTTTCTCGCGTAACTTCCGTAATAATAATGGCGGCTTGTCTTACTCTCGGAATCCACTCTGGCCTGTTTACGATGAGGACGGTCATTATTACCGCACAACCATTACCGATTTTGGTCATCCGCTGGCCATTACCGAAAATGTGTTGAACAAAAATCAAGGGCTTGATTACATTACTTCATACCTGCTTAATTTTCAGATGACAGAGTCGTTAAACTTAAAATCGCAGGTAAATTACAAGTTTGGGACTACTGTTTCGGATAGCTATAGTCCTAAAGAATATACCGAGGGCGGATACTTCAACAATGGTGCAGCATCTATTGGAAACTGGATGGGACATAATTTATTGTCAGAAACCTACCTGACTTTCAATAAGGAGTTTGCCGGAATACACAAATTTAACGCAATGGCCAGCCACTCGTATCAATATACCATGAGCAGGTCATCGAACTTGGGTTCGTATAATTTTGTAAACGAAGCGCTTCAAAACGAAAACATGAGCGCCGGCGATCCTGAGAAAAACAGGCATTCAAATGGACTCACAAAAACCGAAATGCTTTCGTTTACCGGTAGGGTTTTCTACAGTTTAATGGACAAATATCTTTTTACCGCTACTTATAGGGCAGATGGTTCGTCGAAATTTGGTGCCAACAACAAATGGGCACAATTCCCATCGGGAGCTATTAGTTGGAAGGCGCACAACGAAGAGTTCATTAAAGACCTAGTTGTATTCGATGAACTGAAAATACGCGCCAGTTATGGTATTTCAGGAAACGAGGGCATTTCGCCTTATCAAACTTTAAGTCGTTACGGTAACGAAACCTATTATGACAAGGGACAATGGAACACTGTTATTGGGCCTGGCTATGTTGTTGGTCATGAGGGAGCTGATGATAGATTCCAAATTTGGGGCGGCATACCAAACAACGATTTGAAATGGGAAACCACCGCGCAATATGACATTGGCTTGGACATGGCTTTCTTTAGTCGTCGCTTGCGTGTTGTTTTCGATGTTTACCAAAAAAATACACGCGACTTGTTGCGCGAACGTTTGCTTTCGCTCTCGTCGGGTTATAACCGGATATGGGTGAACGACGGTGAAAAGATGAACCGTGGTGTTGAATTAACCATCGAAGGTGATATTATTAACAACAAGGACTTTTCACTTTCATCAGCTTTTATTTTTTCGAAAAACAAAGACAAAATTATTGACCTTGGCAATGCAGTTGCCTCGGGTTTGCAGGTTGATAAAAATACTGGCATGGAGTACGAATTTAGCGGTTATAACTTTACTCAATTTCGTCAGTCGGCCAATATTTTAGCTATTGGTCAGCCAGTTAACGTATTTTACGGATATAAAACCGATGGCATTATACAAACACTTGCCGAAGGTATTGAAGCCGGTTTATTGGGCGATATGGCGCTTCCCGGCGAATTCAAATATGTTGACATTAGCGGTGATGGTGTGATTGATACCGACGACCGCACTGTTATTGGCGACCCTAACCCCGATTTTATTGCCAGTTTGAACATCGATATGCGATATAAAAATTTCGACTTATCGGTTTTCCTCAATGGAGTTTATGGGAACGATATATTGTTTCAAAACCGTTTGGGACAGCCCAATGTATCGCCTTTGCGCTGGACTATGGATAACCCAACCAACGAATATCCCGCATTACGCAACGGACGTCAATTATACCTTAGTGATTGGTTTATTCACGATGGCTCTTTTTTGCGGATACAAAATCTTAGCCTAGGCTACACCTTCGACATGTCGAAAGTGAGAAGCATCTCAAACATCCGCCTATACGTTAACGCTTCGAACCTTTATACCTTCACTAAATTTAAAGGATACGACCCCGAAGTTGGTCTCGATGGTATATACTGGGGTGGTTATCCACGCCTGCGTAACTGGACATTTGGCCTCAACTTAACTTTTTAATACTGAATAAATATGAAAACGAAAATATTATCATTCTTAATATTGCTTGGTGTTCTGGTTTCATCGTGTGACTTGAGCGAAGAGCCCTACGGATTTTATTCCGACGACAACTTTTATAAAACGCAGGCCGATGCCGAGTCGGCGCTAATGTATGCCTACAACGCATTTACCTTTTTGGAATACACTCGTGGGATAACCAATATTGGTGATTTACCCACCGAAACTACCGACCTTAAACCCAGCGAAGGGCAAGATGCTCAAGAGATGTTAAAATGGACAGCCGGCTCAACTAACATAACACTTGCAAACTATTTTAAGTATTGCTATATAGCCATTAACCGAGCTAACGCTGTTTTGGAGAATGTAGAAGATGCCGACTTCCCAAGCGAAGTAAAAAATCGAATTTTAGGTGAAGCGCACATGGTTCGTGCATGGGCTTATTTTAGTTTAGTACGCGTGTTTGGTGTTGTTCCCATTCAAAAGGAAATGGTAAAAACTGTGGCACAAACAACCCCATCGTTAGCAGCTAACCTCGATGAAGTTTACGATTTTATTATTGCCGACTTGATGTTTGCCGAGGGCAATTTAGGTCTGGAACGTAAAATAGGCCGTTTCGACCGAGCAGCTGCATGGTCGGTATTGTCAAAGGTTTATCTTAACATCGCCTCATCGAAAGAAAATGATGTTGCCAAGTATCGCGATATGGCTGCCGATATTAAAGCCATGTATACCGAAGCAGCCAACTGGGCAGGTAAAGTAATCAACGACCAAAAAGCTTATGGGTTCGATCCCAATTTGTTCAATATTTACAACGTTGATTTCCCTGACGGACCTGAACATATTTGGTTAATCAATATGGATCGCACAGGCCAAAACGAAGGTAATTATTCAAAAACGCCACTCATGTTTATGCCTTGGGGCGATGGCCAGCCTTTTTACGTAAAACTACAAGATGGCACCTTGGTTTATACCACTAATGGCTGGGAGGTTTACAGTATTAATAACGAATTTTTGACCACATTCGATACGCACGACAAACGCCGTACGGAGCTGATGCAAAATGCCATTTACGATGCCGACGGCAACGAAGTGGGCAGTGTTGCCAGTGGCAAAATTCCAGGGGTTTATTCTATTAAATATATCGATCCTCACTTTGTTGGACAAAAAACCAGTGTTAAACCATTCATGATTCGTTTTACCGATATCGCTTTAACTTATGCCGAAGCTGAAGGACCCAGCGCCGAAGGTTACAAATGGATTAATGTTGTTAGACAGCGCGCTGGACTTGAACCTTTAGCACCTGGCTTATCAATTGCTGATTTCCGTAAAGCGGTATTACAAGAACGTACTTGGGAATTAGCTTATGAAGGACACCATCTTTACGATTTACGTCGCACAGCTTCGGTTATATCATCAATACCAGCTGCTAAAAATGTGGGCTTGACCGAAGACGAAGCAGCTTTCTACCCAATTCCACAATTGGAGTTAGACCTAAATCCTAACATAAATAAATAAAAAATCTGAACACGATGAAACAAATATTTAAAACTACCATATTGGTCTCATTGGCACTGCTTATGTTCTCGTGCCAGAAAGACCCTATGTCCGAAATTTTGGATGGAAAATGGAATAAAGAGCGAAACGTACTTGCAATTACGCTCGAAAATCAAATTGGCCCTTCAACTATTATTCGCGACGAGTTTGAACAAACCATTACTGCTTTTGTCGATCAAACGGGGCTCAATTTTGTCGCAGTAAAAGTCGAAAGCATAGTACTATCGTATGATGCATCGGCCAACGTTGAAACCGGAGGGGTGTTAAATTTTAACAATGCCGAATATAAATCAGAGATTACCGTAACATCAAAAGCTGGCGAACCCTTGGTTTGGACTATTATTATTGAACCCTACGATTTATTTTACATTGGTAAGTACGCTTACGCTAAACAGGAAATATCAATTAAACAGGAATATGGGAGTGAATGGGCTGAAGAAATTTCAACAAAATTTCCCAAAGCGATTCCCGAAGTGGACAACAGCATCGAAATTGTTTACGAAGGATACGAAAATGGACGTACCTACGGCAGCCTTATCAACAATGCTGGTCCCGATGGTGCTTATGGTGTTTTTGCTAATGATGGAGTTGATATTTCATCCAAAATTCGCCATTTGATTCCCGAAGGGACTTCAAAGTGGGAAATGGATTTGAACAGCAATACCATGTACATTATAAAAGACGGAAAAAGCGCTGAAGCCAAGGTTACAAAAACCGAAGGCGGCATGCATTTGATGTACGTACTAAAATATAAACCCGAAGAACCTTATTGGGATTATGGTGCGCATGATAACTACCTTAGTTGGTCTTATCAATACGATATTGAGTTAGTTAAGAATAATTAAATAGTTTCATAGTGGTAAGGCCCCCGTTAGTGCGGGGGCTTTTATTCTTTTTATCAATTAAAAAAAACAGGAATGGGTTTTATTAAATGGAATATTATTTTGGTGCTCTTTATTAGTCTTTCATGCAGCTGCAAACCTGCTGATGATCCTATAACTGAAAAGGAGAAAGAGCCTCAAATTAATCTCAGTATTATTGATGGGCAGGCTACCACCCAAACTAAAGCATTGCTGGCTAACCTTTGGGCCATTCAACAAAAAGGAACCATGTTTGGTCATCACGACGATTTATGGTACGGGCGGTTTTGGTATAACGAACCTGGACGCTCGGACGCGAAAGAGATTTGTGGTGATTATCCGGCTGTTTTTAGTGTCGATTTTGCCGAGATAATGGACGACCGCAGCAGCACCAGCTCAGCAAATGCTATTCGCCGAAGGGTGATTATTGAAGCTTACAACCGTGGCGAAGTAATTACAGCTTGTTGCCACCTCAATAATCCGCTTACCGGAGGCGACTCATGGGACAATAGCAACAACAATGTTGTAAAAGAAATTTTAACCGAAGGTAGTAGCATCCACACTAAATACTTGCAATGGCTCGATAAATTAGCTGCTTTTGCCAATAATTTGAAGGGCGATGATGGAAATTTAATTCCCATTCTTTTTCGCCCCTATCACGAGCATACTCAAACCTGGAGCTGGTGGGGTCGAAAATGCGCTACCGACGATGAATTTATCCGCTTTTGGAAATTTACCATTGAATACCTTCGCGACCAAAAAGGAGTACACAACTTCCTATATGCTATCTCACCACAAATGGATGGATTACAACCTGCCGAAGATTTACTCTTCCGTTATCCGGGCGACGATTATGTCGATTTTATTGGCATGGATTGTTATCACGGAAATTATACCGATGCCTTTATCAGTAACCTTACCAATTTGGCAGCCCTTTCGAAAGAAAAACAAAAACCATGTGGGGTTACCGAGACTGGGGTCGAAGGAATCTTAAAAGACGGAGTTCCATACGCTGAATATTGGACCAACGAAATGCTAAAACCCTTTATTGGCCGTAAAGTTGGCATGGTGGTTATGTGGCGAAATGCCTACGATCCGAAACAGCAAGGTCATCACTTTTACGGGCCGGTAGCAGGCCATGCTTCCGAAAAAGATTTTAAACGTTTCTACAACAGCCAAATCATGCTTTTCAGTAACGACTTGCCCAACATGTATGCACCTGTCGAAAACATAGCAGTACAATAAGTTGTAAAATTAATAATGAGGAAAATGAACATCATAACGATACTCTTAACTGTAATACTACTTGGTAATTGCGATATTGCTCAGACCCTTGAAAATAATATTGATAGCGAAATAATTGAACTTAGCATGTACGATAAAGACGCTAGTGCCGAAACAAAAGCGCTTTATGCTAACCTGTGGGCCATACGCAAACAAGGTTGTATGGTTGGGCATCACGAGAGTTTATTGTACGGGCGAAATTGGAATAACGAACCCGGACGATCGGATATAAAAGATATTTGTGGCGATTATCCAGCAGTGGTTAGCCTCGATTTTGCAAAAATTGAATACCAAGCGGATTCCAGTATTAACGGTCCATTGTTCAACGATGTTCGTCGTGTAACCAAAGAGGCTTATGCCCGTGGCGAAGTTATTACCTATTGTTGGCATGCCGATAACCCGCTCACAGGTGGTACGGCATGGGATAACTCAAGTAAAAAGGTAGTAAGTGAAATATTAAAAGACGGGAGTGCCATCAATATAAAATTCAAAACATGGCTCGATAATTTAGCGGCCTTTGCCAATACATTAACCGATAACAATGGAAGACCAATACCCATTATTTTCCGCCCTTTTCACGAGCACACCCAAACTTGGAACTGGTGGGGGAAAAAGTGCGCTACCGAAGAAGAATTTATTGGCTTATGGCGGTTTACGCTTAACTACCTTCGCAATGAAAAACAAATTCACCATTTTATTTATGCCATATCGCCACAAATGGATTTCGTTCAACCTAGCGAGGACTTACTCTTTCGTTGGCCTGGCGACGATTATGTCGATTTTTTAGGGATGGATTGCTACCATGGAACCAATATCGAAGCTTTTACCAATAATTTAACGAATCTATCGAAGTTGTCGCATCAAAAAATGAAGCCATTTGGTGTAACCGAAACTGGTCTCGAAGGCCTTGGAAATAATTATAACGAATACTGGACCAACGAAATGCTATCACCCTTATCGGGTCGCAGTGCCAGTCTTGTTGTTTTTTGGCGCAATATGTACGATCCCAAAGGCACACGAAACCATTTTTATGCTCCATTCAAAGGTCAATCAAGCAGCAACAACTTTCTGAAGTTCTACAAAAGTCAGGTTACACTTTTTAGCAAGGATCTGCCGCCAATGTATCAAATGCCCAAAGGATATGAAATAAAATAAACATAAAAGTTTTTCTCTATTGTCAACCCTAAAAATTTTTAGTTATGAAAAAATTAAGTCTACTTATTACATTTTGTTTGTTCTTCGCATTAGGAAACAACCTTTTTGCAGAAGACAAAGTCATCAATATTGTGATCCTGGGATCTTCAACCGCTGCAGGTTCTGGTCCTAAAAATGCAGCAAATGGCTGGGTAAACCAGTATCGACAGTATGTTCAGTCAATAAATGCCAATAGTACTGTAACAAATCTTGCCATAGGTGGATATACAACGTATCATGTTATGCCATCTGATTATACTGCACCCGATGGCCGACCAGCGCCCGATGAAAACCATAATATTACGAAAGCACTGTCACTCAACCCCGATGTTATTATTATTAACCTTCCGACTAACGATGCCGCAAAAGGTTACACGGTAGAAGAGCAGTTATTCAATTATTTGAAACTAGCTCAACTTGCTTATTCCAGAAGTATTCCTGTATATATTACCACAACACAACCACGAAATATTTCTGCTGAATTAAGACAAAATTTGATGGATGTACGAGACTCAATTTCTCGAAATCTTGGAAATAAATGCATCGATTTTTGGACAGATATTGCCAACGAAGATGGAACTGTTAATTCAAAATACGACTCTGGCGATGGGGTACATCTTAACGATGACGCTCATACTCTTCTGAAAAACCGAGTTGTGAGCACTGATATTTTAGATTACAGCAGAATATACAGTAATATTGACACAATAAATATCGATTTTGGTACCACGCTTTCGGGAAAAGGATGGAATAATTTTCAATCTGCTACAAAAGAAACCAAATTATATTTAATTAATTCTCAAAACCAGAATACTGGTATTTCGGCATGGGTTCATGATCCTTTTACAGGAGTAAATACCACAGGCACTTCAACCCCTGCTGAAAACTTGAAACTACCTTCGTCTGCTACCTCCGATAGTTTTTTTGGTAGTGTTGAACCCCACAGCGGTGTAAGCGAACCAACAGGAGGATTAACCTTAGCTGGACTTAACAGAAACAGCTTGTATTCGCTCTCGTTTTTTGCATCGCGCACAGGAGTATCTGACAATAGAGAAACAGCTTATCAGGTTGTTGGCGAAAGCATCGATACCTTATATCTCGACCCAGCTAACAATACAGAGAACATTGTTACTGTTGAAAATATTAAACCTTCAAGCGAGGGTACAATAATTATTAATGTAGCCCCAGGCCCGAATAATACAAATTCGAGCAAGTATTATTTTATTGGCGCTATCAAAATCGTTTCTGAAAGGCAAGAGGTTGAGTGCGATGAAGATGGGACTGTATTTATTGATTTTGGGAGTAAAAACTCATCGGGTTATTGGAATAATATGACCTCAGCAACCGGTGGCGAAGTGCTTTCCGATTTGATAAACAAGGAAGGAAATAGCTCTTGCATTTCGCTGTGGGTGCACGATGCTTTTACCGGAATTAACGAAACCGGCACAACCAATCCCGACGCTACTTTGGGATACGGTTCCAATGCAACTTCTGATAGTTTCTTTGGAAATACATTTGTTCACAGTGGCGTAATTGAGCCTACCGCTGGGGTTACGCTTTCGAATCTAGATTTAGCATCTGTTTATACCTTAACATTTTTTGCATCGCGCGATGGTGCTAACGATAATCGGGAAGCACAATACAAAGTTTCAGGAAATACAAGTGAGATTACTACGCTCGATGCATCAAACAATACATCAAAAACAGCAGTTGTTTCTAAAATGAAACCATCGGTCGATGGAACAATTATTATCGATGTTTCTGCTGGCGCCAATAACAATAACGGAACTCAGTATTATTATCTTGGTGTTATGCAAATTGACTATCAAAAAGGCGTAATCGATGAAGAGGAAGATGAAGAAGAGGAGGAAGAGGAAGTTGGATTTTTAGAAAAAGCATTAAATAATGGGAAAAAATTAATTAATAAAATATACCCGATACCTTCAAATAATCTTTTAACTATTGAATACTCAGTTCCGATAAATGGAAATGTTCAAATTGAAATATTAAATTTAATGGGGAATTTGCAATATCAGTTGTTTGACGAATACCTTCTAAAAGGCAAACATACAATACAATGGAGGCATGATAGTGCTCTTAAATCAGGTGCATATATTTGTAAAATTCACGTAAAATCAGGAAACATTGTTCTGGAGGATAGAAGTCGAATAATTATTGTAACCGAATAATTAATTGCCTAGCCCAGTGGAGAAATATGTTCGCTTATTTATCGAATTGCAATTTGTTTCGATATTTATGGTAAACACAAGTAAAGTTAAAATATGTGATTTTTCACGATCTTGCAGGATCGCGCAATACTATAACTAAAAATAAATAATGTGCGTATGAAATGTATCTTTAAAACTTATTTGCAGTTGGAATCTATTTCCTTCAATAAACATTTTTTTAAAAGTGTATCATTTTCAAAATAGTATTAAACATGAAGTTATTTAATTTTTTATTAGTTGCATTTTTAATGCTATCGCTTTATGCCAGAGCTCAACAAGCCAATTACACTACTATTAATGACATTAGTTATCGGTTGAATCCCACTGATGATTACACAAAACAACGCTGCATTCTCGATCTTTATTATCCAAATGATAAAGAAGGATATGCTACTATTGTTTGGTTTCATGGTGGAGGTTTAAAAGAAGGCGAAAAGCATATTCCCGAGCAATTTAAAGAACAGGGTTTTGCTGTTATTGCTGTCAATTATCGTAAAAGTCCCAATGCAAAGCATCCTGCCTACATCGACGATGCTGCCGCTTCGGTGGCATGGGCTTTTAATAACATTGAGAAGTATGGGGGCGATTCCGAAAAAATATTTGTTTCGGGTCATTCGGCTGGTGGCTATCTTACTCTAATGATTGGACTGGACGAACAATGGTTGAAGAAATATAGTATCGATATAAAAAAAATTGCAGCTTTGTTTCCCATTAGTGGCCAGGCCATTACCCACTCTACCATTAGAGAAGAATGCAAAATTGACGAGCGACATCGTATTGTTGATCAATATGCACCACTTTATCATACGCGATCCAATGTAGCTCCTTTGTATTTGATAACTGGCGACCGAAATCTTGAACTTTCGGCGCGTTACGAAGAAAATGCCCTGCTTTACGCTTACATGAAATCAATGAATCCAACTACTGTTTTTCTTTTTGAACTCGATGGTTTCGATCATGGGCAAGTGGTGGCTCCGGCCTGTTTTTTAATTGTGAACTCGATCAATGAAATCCTCCAAAAGGGAATGTAATTATTCATTTTAAAGAAAATTGAATGAGACTAAAAAAATGCGATAATAATCCAATTTTAAAACCTAATTCAGAAAACTTCTGGGAAAACTTAGTAGTGTGTAATCCTGGAGTTTGGTTTGAAAATGGTAAATTTTACATGTTATACCGCGCTGCTGGCGATGATCTCGACCATATTATTCGATTTGGATTAGCGACCAGCACCGACGGTATTAATTTTGTTCGGCAATCGAACCAGCCTGTTTTTTCGCCAAGTATCGATGGCCCCGATATGGGGGGAATTGAGGATCCTCGAATTGTTAAGTTTGCTGATGAGTTCTACATTACGTATGCTTATCGACCTTATCCTCCGGGACAGTATTGGAATTTTGAGCACGATGTTATACAACTACCGCAAACCAGCGAATTTGCCCCTGCAGTGTATCAAAACAATATTTCCAATTCGGGCTTGGCCACAACCAAAGATTTTCGGAATTGGCGTCGGCTTGGCCGCATTACGCAATCGAACCTCGACGATCGTGATGTGATTCTTTTTCCTGAAAAAATTAACGGCAAATTTGCCTTATTGCACCGACCAAAAGAGTGGAAAGGAGAAAAGTACGGGTGCCATGAACCATCAATTTGGATCACTTTCTCCGACGATATGATGGTTTGGAACCAACAAAGTCAACTACTAATGGCCGGAAAAAAAAACACTTGGGAAGAAAAAATTGGCGGAAGTACTCCTCCACTCAGAACCCATGCTGGCTGGCTCATTATTTATCATGGTGTTGAAAATGGTGGAAGAGGATTTTATCGTGTTGGCGCAGCCTTGCTCGATATCGATGATCCTAGCAAAGTAATTGCGCGAGCATCGAACTGGATTATGGAACCCGAACACGATTACGAGTTAAACGGGTTTTACAAAGGCTGTGTTTTCCCAACCGGCAACGTAATTATCGACGATACTTTATATGTATATTACGGAGCTGCAGACAAATACGTTGGGTTGGCAACTTGCAATGTAAATGAACTCATTGAATTCATTTTAAAAGAAAAAGTAAAGCGCAAATAAGAATCGAAATTATGACACGTAAAACAATCATACTGCTATTTACAGTCATGCTATTTGCAGCATGTGAAAATAACAATGTGGTTAAAATAAATATCGATAAGGTTGTTACTCAAAATTTTATTGGCAATGGTGTTCAGTGGGATCCCTATCCACATGCCGACAGCCACTCTGCCGATTGGGGATTACTAATGACCGATGAAAAATGGCAAATGGTTTTCAACCGACTCGATTACATGCAACCAAGGCTAGTGCGCGTGGTCGATCAGGCAAACTGGCGTTACCTCCATGGTTTCGACAATAAAGGAAATCCTATTCTGGATTTTAACAGTCCTGAAGAAAAGGCATTGGAAAAATTACTCAATTATTGCCAGCGTAAAAACATAACTGTAATGTTAGGCGAATGGGGAACACCCTACGCCGTGCACGATACCAAGGCCGGATTTTCGGATGTACTTACCGGGGCAAACGATTCTCGTTGGATCGAAATGATTGTTAAACATCTCGATTATTTGATTACGCAAAAGGGGTTTACTTGTATCCGCTATTTCAACCTGGTAAACGAACCAAATGGTTATTGGGCTTCAACCAATGGAAATTGGGACGAATGGAGCGAAGGTGTAAGCATGCTCGCCAATGTTATTTTAGAGGCCAAACTCGACAAGTATGTTACCATTGCCGGTCCCGATGCCGTGGCGCATTACAATCATCCCAATGGTTTGTATACCGGAATGCAATGGGTTGAACAGGCTGCAAAACAACTTAATAATGAGTTGGGTGCACTTGAAATTCATGCATATTTCGATCAATCGGTAATTCGTGAGGCGCGTTTTGATAGCATTTACAAACCACTTGTTGAAATTGCCCGTTCAATTGAAAAACCAATTTTATTTGGCGAAGTGGGATTTGAAAAGAATACACCCGAAAATCAAGCCCGAGTTGAGACCGATCCACACGCAAGCCCCGATAGTTATATGGCGGTATACGATTTTCAGCATGGCCTCGACATGGCCGATGCCGCAATCCAAATAATGAATACCGGGTTTCAGGGAGCTGCTGCTTGGGCGCTCGACGATGCCATGCACACGCAAGACGACAGCGGTGATAAAAATAAACTGAAACGCTGGGGAATGTGGAACATTTTGGGAACCGAAATATGCAACAATCCAGCCGACGAGAATATTCGTCCTTGGTTTTTTACTTGGTCGTTAATGTGCAGGTACATAAAACCGGGTAGCCAAGTTGTTGAAACAAGTTCACTCAACACCACAGGGCTTAGATTTGTTTTTACCTATAACGAAAACGATTTTACCTTAGCCGCTGTAAACCAGTTAAATATAAAACAATCTATTGATGTTGAAATGCCAGAAAATTTCAGACATCAACAAATTCAATTTTTTAATTATCGCAAAAACAACTTTAAAACCAACGAAAATGGTTTTCCTCTTGCAGAAAATAATGTGAAAATTGGTCAAAGCGGACGCATAAAACTTGTGCTTCCGCCTAAAACTTTTCAGTTGATAACCACATACACCTATTAGATTTTTACTGTAATTGAAATTTGCAAATGAGCTATTTTTTCCCGTTTCGTCCTTGCCAATTAATTACTTTTGAGATCAAGTGAAACATTGATTAGCAAAAAATATTACTAAGGATAATTTAACAAAAATGATAAACATTAGCATTACCGATGGCATTATACTGGCTGTTTTTTTAATTGGAATTGTTTGGTGGGCAATTAAAAATGGTAAAAGCAACGATTCAACCTCCTACTTTTTGGCAGGTCGTAACATGACCTGGCCAGTTGTTGGGCTTTCGCTATTTGCCGCCAGCGTTTCAAGCTCAACATTGATGGGGCATTCGGGCGAAGGTTTTATCAGTGGCATTGCCGTATTCAACTACAATTGGATTTCGGTATTGGTGATGGTGTTTTTTGCCTTATTCTTTTTGCCTTTCTACATCAAATCGGGCATTTTTACCATGCCCGAGTTTTTGGAGCGCAGGTTCGATAAACGTTCGAGGTACTACTTTTCAGTCATCACCATTTTTGGGAACGTTTTTCTCGACGCCTCAGCCACACTATATACCGGTGCACTTATTATAAAAATGATATTTCCCGAAGCCGATTTGTTCACAATTATTGTGATAATGGCTCTTGTGGCGGGGAGTTACACCATTATTGGAGGTTTATCGTCGGCCATTAATGCCGATATAATTCAAGCCAGTATATTAATAATCGGGTCGGCCATACTTTACTTTTTCGCATTAAACGAAATAGGTGGATGGGCTGAATTGCAAGCCCGTTTTGGCGATGGAGTTTGGCTAAAGCTTACCCGTTCAATGGACGACCCTACGGTTCCATGGCTAGGCATGTGGCTGGGTATTCCTATTCTTGGTTTTTATTTCTGGGGCAACAATCAGGTAATGGTACAGCGCGTATTGTCAGCTAAATCAATCGATCATGGCCGTAAAGGGGTTTTATTTGTTGGTTTTTTATACTTATTCACCCTATTCATTTTTATAATGCCCGGTTTAATCGGACGTGGGTTGAACCTCTTTGGGGTTGAAAATCTTCCCCTCGAATTAATTTCGGGTGGTGAACTAACCAGCCGGTTTGGAATTAATACCGATCAGGTTTATCCCCGAATGATTATGCACTTGTTGCCAGTTGGCTTAATTGGAATTATTCTCGCTGCCATGATTTCGGCCTTAACATCAACATTAAGCGCTACACTTAGCTCGGTTTCAACTCTTTTCACAATGGACTTTTATCAACGTTTCGACAAAAAAGCAACGAGCAAAAAACTGGTTAAAGTGGGGCGCATAACTTCATTTGTGGTACTGTTAATCGCTATTATTTGGGCACCCTTTATTCAACATTTCGACTCGCTGGTTGCCTATTATCAAGAGGTGGTGTCGTATTTGGCGCCTCCCATAGTTGGTACTTTCTTTTTAGGCCTTTTTTGGAAAAGGTCGAACCAAAATGGGGCCTTCTGGGGCTTGGTCTCGGGTTTGCTGGTAGCCGGTATTGTAATGGCACTAAAATATATAGTGAAAGTTGATATGAACATCCATTTCCTGCTTTTGGCTCCCATGATTTTGGTATTCAGTGTGGTGGTGAATATTTTGATAAGCCTCTGCTCACAAAAACCCGACCCCTTAAAAGTTGCTGAAAATACCTGGACAACAAAAACATGGAGAGACGAAACCATTGAATTGAAAGGAACAAAATGGTACAAAAATCACAGGATTTTATCTGCTATATTAGTTTTGGCTTGTTTTGCGATGTATTTTATGTTCATTTAGCTTTATAGCAAAATGAAACATTAGCCCCTTTCAAAAAGAAATTCACCGTTGTAGCATTAATGAAAATAGTGGCATTTTTGTTGGCAATATTTTTTACAAATGGCTTTTTAAAATCAACATTAAAATAGATGAAACAATTTACAATTCAAAAAAAGAATAATTGCACCTTTTGTTGGGTACTGTCTTTTTTTATCATAATTAACGGGTGTAGTTTTGAAAAACCGGTAACGGTATTTCCGGCCGATGGGATAAGTATTGAAAACAATACTCCAACACTCAGTTGGACACCAGTAAATTGTGATTTCTATGTTGTAAGCATCGATGATTTAATATTCGACACTATTAATGCTCAGCAAAATTTTATGGTGCCTTTTCCTCTTTCGTTTGGAGAACACTGGTGGGAAGTGGTGGCACACAAGGGAAAAATTTCGATGAAAAGCGAAACTGCATTGTTTAATGTCAATGACAGACCATTGAACCCTCTGCCCGAAGATGCGCTACTTTTGCGGTATAACTGGTTTGTGCAATCGTCACTAGTACTCGATGCAAATGGGCAACAACTTTCGAGCGGAATGTTTGACTTTTCTGACTGGTACGCCACTTCGGTGCCGGCAACCGTTCTGTCCACATTGGTTCGTAACGGGGTTTATCCCAACCCTTATGTTGATTTAAACAACATGAAAATTCCTGACAGCAACGACGAATACAATGCAACCTACGATTTACTAAAATATAGCCATATCGAAGGCCTTAATCCATGGCACGATCCCTATTGGTACTGCACCGAATTTGATCTATCAGAGTTCTACGAGGGAAAAGAAGTGTGGCTAAATTTCTCTGAAATTAATTACCGTGCCGAAGTTTGGGTCAATGGCTCATTAGTGGCCGATACCGCAACAATGGTAGGTATGGAGCGCTCGTTTAAGTTTAATATTTCAGCCATGCTACTACAAAATGAGATGAACCACGTGGCTGTGGCAATTTATCCGGTTGATGTGCCTGGCAAACCCGATATTGAACCTCTTACCACACTGGGTGACCCCGGTGTTAATATGGGCGACGGGATGATTAGCCGGAACTATACCAAGTGGGATGCATTGGGTTGGGACTGGCAACCTGCAATTCGCGACCGAAACATGGGAATTACCGAAGATGTGTTTTTGTCAACTACAAACAAGGTCGAAATCCAAAACACTTATATAGGGTGTAATTTGCCATTGCCCGATACTACTTTTGCCAATATTTCCATTTCGGCCGAATTGATAAATCACAGCAAAACTACTCAAAAAGGAAAAATAAGAACCACCATTACTAACGATAACTGTATTGTCAGTTTTGAAAAAAACTTCAATTTTGAAAATGCAGCATCACTTTTATTTCGTTTCAACAGCGAAAACACTCCCGAGTTGCGCCTGGAAAATCCAAAACTTTGGTGGCCAAGTGGTTATGGCAGAGCTAACTTGTATCACTTCAAAATGGAAGTGCTTGTTAGCAACGAAGTAGTTGGTAGTTACGAAACCAGTTTTGGCATTCGTCAGGTTGAAACTTATATTGGTTTAAATGAACGGGTGATAAAAATTAATGGGGAAAAAATATACATTAAAGGTGGCAACTGGGTGCTCGACATGATGTTGAACTGGAATGCATCGCGTTACGACGATGAAATTACTTTGTCGAAAAATGCTGGACAAAACCTTTTGCGTGTTTGGGGACCAACCGGAGTTCCGCCACGTGCATTTTACGAGGCCGCCGATAAGCATGGCATGTTGTTGTGGCAAGATTTTCTGAACGATTATTGGGGAACTTTTCGCAACAGCGAGGGTTTTACTCCCGAAGATAATTTGTACAAAGCGGCTACCATCGAAATTGTGAAAAAGTTTCGCAATCATCCTTCGCTAATAATGTGGTGCGGTGGTAACGAAGGAGTTAATCCGCGTGAGGAACTTATCATGGGCGAAATTCTTCCCAATTACGACTACCTCGATTCACGCTTTTACCTGCGCGCATCTGACAACGACGGACTGCATGGCGGTGGACCATACCACACCATAAGCCCCAACGATTTTTTTGTTCACCCTAAATTAAACGGTTTTAGTAGTGAAATTGGTCCCAGCGGTGTTCCCGTTCTCGAAAGCGCACAAAAATTTATGCCTCGCCTAGGCAACGATTACCTCGCTGAATGCTTTCCGCTTGATGCGGTATGGGCATACCACGATGCTAATGACCGCAAGGGTTCCGATCCACGAAGATTTTCATCGTACGATATGCTTTTACGCAAGTTTTATGGTTCGCCAACACCTTCAAACAGTAATGGCGTTTCCGATTATTTTTCAAAGGCACAACTGCTGAATTACGATGTTTATAGGGCTGCAATTGAAGCCATTAATGCACAATTATGGGAAAACTCAAGTGGTATTTTATTCTGGAAAACCAATTCGAGCTGGCCAAGTATGGTTTGGCAATTGTACGACTGGTATCAGCAAGCTCATGCCGGCTACTATGGCGCTATGAAAGCTTCGGAGTTGATACATGTGCAAATGAACCGTAATAATAATCAGGTTGGAGTGCTTAACGCTACTCCTTTTAAAATTGAAAATGCCAAAATAGAAGTAACACTTTTTAATGCCCAAACCGATACGCTTTGGCATCGCGAACAGAAAATGAACTTGCCTGCCAACTGCTTTTCACCAAGCAATAATATGGCGCCAATTACTGGTGAGCTTTGTTTTTTAAAACTCAAACTAAGCGATAGTACAGGGAAATTAATTTCGGACAATTTTTACTGGTTGGGAACCGATAACGATTTTACTGGGCTCAATACCCTTTCGCCTTCAGTTATTGAAGGTAGTGTTGAACGAAGCGATATTAATGAAAATACTTTTTTCGATATAAAACTTAAAAATACTGGCAATAAATTGGCATTCATGCTTGCCTGTAAGCTTGTTGACGAAAGAACAGGAGTTGAGCTTTTACCCTCGCTATGGAGCAACAATTACATTTGCTTATTGCCAGGCGAGTCTGAAAACTTAAGAGTTTTTGTGAATAGTAAACAACTAACCGGAAGTCAGGCAATAGAAATTAAGGCGCACAATATGCCGGCAATTAGCATTAAAGTGGATCTATAAAGTCCTGATATTAAGATGTAAATAGTTTGAGATTTGTTGCAACCAGGGCAATTCTCAAGCTGTTTTTTTATTTGTAACAATACATGTTGCAACATCTACACCTCTATTTCACAACAAACCACCAACCCCTGTTGTCAATTTATTGCCGATATTTGTTGTTTGTAAGTTTTAAATAAATCTAACTAACCTTTTACATAAAAAAATAATTATTAATAAGATGAAAAATATACTCTTTTTATTCGTAGCGCTTTTAGTTTGCTCCAATTTAGTGGTAAACGCGCAAAAAGTTAAATCTTATCAAGTAAAATCGTTCGATCAGTTGCTAACCCTTAGCGTAGAAATTGGCGAACAAATTAGCTGGAATGTTCAACACGAAGGGCAACAAATTATTGCACCTTCCACCATTTCGATGCAACTGCTGAGTGGCGAAGTGCTAGGCAAAAAACCCAGAATACTCTCGGCCAAAACCTCCAGAATCGACGAAAGTTTCAAGACCAATTTGTACAAACGTGCTGTTGTTAAGGACCAATACAATCAATTAAGCATTCAGCTTAAAGACAATTATAGTGTTACTTTTAGGGTATATAACGATGGTGTAGCCTACCGTTTCGAAACCCAGCGAAAAGGTGAGCTGTTGGTGAAAAACGAAGAGGCCAATTTCAATTTTACTGCCGATCACAAAGCCTTTATACCTTACATGTGGGATTATCGTGGAGATGAGAAGTTCAATCACTCGTTTGAAGCACTTTATCGCGAACAGCCAATTTCACAGTTTGCTACCGATTCCTTGGCTTTTCTTCCTTTGCTAGTTGATGTGGGTAATGGCAAAAAAGCCGTTATTCTTGAGGCCGATTTGTGCGATTACCCCGGTATGTACCTTAATATGAATTCAACCAAAAAAGGCTTCATGGGCGAATATGCGCAGTATCCCCTCGCGACCAAAATGGGCGGTTATAATGATATGAACGAAATACCCACCAAGCGTGCCGAATACATTGCTAAAACCAATGGTAAACGCACTTTTCCTTGGCGTGCTGTGGTTATTAGTAAGTACGACAAAGAATTGCTCGATAACGATATGGTACAAAAACTATCGCTTCCTTGTGCCATTGACGACCCAACATGGATTAAACCCGGATTGGTAGCGTGGGATTGGTGGAACGATTGGAATATTTCGCATGTCGATTTTAAAGCAGGTTTCAACACACCAACCTTTAAGCATTACATCGATTTTGCAGCCGAAAACAAGTTACAATACATTATTATTGATTGGGGATGGTCCGGAAAAACCGACTTATTTGAAATGACCGCTCCCGAACTCGATGTAAAAGAAGTTATTGAATATGGAAAATCAAAAAACGTTGGGGTGGTGCTTTGGGCTAGCTGGTATGCCGTGTGCAAACAAATTGACCAGATATTTCCATATTATGCAGCCATGGGTGCCAAAGGTTTTAAAATCGATTTTATTGACCGCGACGATCAAGTAGCCGTAAAATCGTTGTACGATATTGCACAAAAAGCTGCCGAATATAAAATGATAGTTGATTATCACGGTGTTTTTAAACCCACTGGTTTACACCGAACTTATCCCAACGTAGTAGGTTACGAAGGCGTAAAAGGACTCGAAAACTTCAAATGGGCAACCGAAGATCAACCCCGCTATACGGTGAGCATACCGTTTATCCGCCAAATGGCAGGCCCAATGGACTATACGCCAGGAGCCATGCGCAATGCAAGTAGTGATTATTATCTCCCGAACAACTCAATGCCCATGAGCATGGGTACACGTTGTCACCAATTGGCCATGTACATTGTTCACGAAGTACCGTTACAAATGTTGGCCGATAATCCTACTATTTATCGCAAGGAACAAGAATGCACCAATTTTATTGCGCAAATACCCACCACAACCGACGAAACCATTGCTTTAGACGGCGAAGTGGGTGAATTTGTTGCCATTGCCCGCCAAAAAGATAGTGTTTGGTATGTGGCTGCCATGACCAACTGGACTGCTCGAGAACTCACACTCGACTTTTCATTTCTTGACCAAGGAAAATACACCGCTGAAGTATTTCGCGACGGTATAAACGCCGACCGCAACGCAAGCGATTATGCCAGGGAAATTATCGAAATTGAAGCAGGCCAAAAACTGACCATCAGCATGGCTAATGGTGGTGGATGGGCAGCTCGAATTGTAAAAATGAAATAAATTATTTTCAGATTGCTTTAATTTCAATAATTGTATTGTGGTGTATTTTTTGTAATTTTCGACAATAAACTTTACTTAGTATGTTCGTTGTCGAAATCATATATAATCTGGCAATATTAGTTGCCATCAGTGTATTAGCTAATTACATAAACAGTCGTTGGCCAAGCTCGTCAAAGTGGGGCGTTATTCTTCAAGGAGTACTTTTTGGAGCTACCGCTATCATTGGAATGATGCAGCCTTTCGTTTTTGCACAAGGAATAATTGTTGACGGACGAACCATAATCCTTAGTCTGTGCGGTTTGTTTTTTGGGCCAATATCGGCATCTATCGCAATGTTAATGGCTTTTGTATATCGCTATTCGGCTGGAGGACAAGGGGCTGCAATGGGATTGCTTACTATTATTACTTCTGCTTTAACGGGTGTTGTTTTTTATTATTATTTAAAGAAAAGTCAAAAAACAATTTCAACTTGGGCACTTATTTTAATGGGAATTGTTGTTCATACCATTATGGTAAGTTTGTTCGTTTTTCTCCCTTCACATCTTCGGATTGAAGTATTTAAAACAATTGGTTTCACATTATTGATTTATCCTCTGGCCACGTTATTTATTGGACTAATCATGAAAGGTCAGTTTGAAAATAGGGAATTGAATAAAAAGCTTAAAGAGCGGGAAGAAAAATATCGTTTACTGGTTGAAGAGCAATCGGATTTGGTCATAAAAATTGATGCTAATTCTGTTTATCAGTTTGTTAGCCAAAGCTATTGTAACTATTTTGATAAAACAGAAGCTGAATTATTGGGGAAAACATTTTTGCCTTTTATTCATCCCGAAGATCTTCAAGCGAGTCAACTCGAAATGGAGAAATTAAAAAAGCCTCCTCATAAAATCTACTTTGAGCAACGTGCGATAACAAAGCATGGCTGGCGTTGGTTGGGTTGGTCAGGTAAAGCAATTTTAAATGATAAAAACGAAATCGTTTCGATTGTTGGTGTAGGCAGGGATATTACTGAAGTTATTGAGGCACAGAATGAAACAATGGCCAGTCGTGAGGAACTTTCGATTACGCTGATGTCGATTGGTGATGGCGTAATTGCAACCGACCATAAGGGCATCATAACCCGAATGAATCCAGTGGCCGAAAAATTGACAGGTTTTAGTTTTAAAAATTCAAAAGGAAAACATCTTGAAGAAATATTCAATATTGTTAATGCTGAAACGAATCAAGCAGTAGAGTGTCCAATTAATAAAGCCTTAAAAGGTGACACAATGGTCGATATTTCGAACCATAAAATATTGTTATCGAACGATGGTAAAAAGTACCATATCTCGGATAGTGTGGCTCCAATAATCGACAAAAATGGTACAACAAAAGGGGTGATACTGGTTTTCTCTGATGTTAGCGAAAAACACAAAACTCAAAGTGACCTAAACCAGGAGCGAATGCTTTTGCGAGATGTAATCGACGCACTTCCTTTTAGCCTTTACATTAAAGATATTGATGGACGCAAAGTACTTATTAACAAAACAGAAGAAACTTATATCGGAAAACCTTTAACTGAAATTATTGGTAAAACCGACAGTGAACTTTATGAATCAAAATATGCTGACAGTTTCCGAGCCGATGATCAGAAAGTAATATTTCAAGGTCTAAAAATTGTTGATAGAATTGAACCCGTGCCTCTGGCTACAGGTGGCGAACGTTGGCTCTCGACTTCTAAATTACCTTGGACAGACGAAAATGGGAAAACGCTGGGATTGATTGGGTTTGGCATCGATATTACGGAGCGAATACTTGCGCAGGAAAAAATCAGAAAATTATCCGAAGGCATAGAACAAAGCCCCAACGCAGTTATAATTACCGACCATACCGGACTTATCGAATACGTAAATCCTCACTTTATCGAAATGACCGGCCATTCAATTGAAAATGTGATGGGCAAATTTCCTCGCGTACTTAAACCCCGGGTCGATAATAAAGCCTATCTAAACTCAATTTGGACCGACATTAAAGAAAATAAAAAATGGGAGGGTGAATATTTAAGTAAAAAGAAATCAAATCAAAAGTATTGGGAATCTATCACGATAACTCCAATTTTGAAAGACGGTCAAATTGCCAATCTTTTATTGATAATTGAGGACATATCGGAGCGCAAAAAAATGATCGAAGACCTCACAAAAGCAATGCTTCGGGCCGAAGAAAGCGACAAATTGAAATCGGCTTTTTTGGCCAATATGAGCCACGAAATCAGAACACCAATGAATGGGATTCTAGGCTTTTCAGAATTATTGAAAGATTCTAGTCTGAATAACGATAAAAGAGAAAAGTACCTCGAGGTAATTGAACAAAGCGGCTACCGTATGCTTAATATCATCAACGATATTATTGACATTTCAAAAATTGAAGCCGGACAAATTATCCTTGTAAATATGAACATGCATGTAAATGAATTAATGCGGATGCAATATAATTTCTTTTTGTCCGAAATCAACAAAAAGGGGCTAGCCTTTAATATGGTACTGGGTTTATCCGACGGAGACGATTTGATTTTTTCCGACAAAGCACGTCTCGAACAAATTATTACCAACCTGATAAAAAATGCTTTAAAGTTCACGAACCAAGGAGAAATCGAAATTGGATATCAACTTAACGATAACACACTTAGATTTTATGTGCGTGATACCGGTATTGGAATAGCAGAAGAGCTTCAAAAACAAGTTTTTGAAAGATTTCGCCAGGGCGATTTAATGCTCAACCGCCACTACGAGGGAGCTGGTTTGGGCCTATCAATTTCTAAAGCATTTGTCGAAATGATGGGAGGTAGCATAGGTGTTGAAAGCAAAAAAGAGTTGGGGTCAACTTTTTATTTTACCATTCCTCTTAATCAATAGCAAGCCGCTGTTCAAACCTGCTTATGGGTTTCTTAATACTTCAAACTTCTTTGTGATATTTATTACAGATAACGTCTCCAATATTCAATAGTTTTGCTCCCGTATATTTGTTGAATTTGATGTTGTTTTAAATGTCTCAAAATAAAAATTATCATGAATTATTATATCTCTAATATCGTTCGAAACACTTCATTTAGTGAAGTTGAAGCAAGAGTAAGCAATTTATTGAAAGAACAAGGTTTTGGTGTTATTACCGAAATTGATGTTAAAACAATCTTTAAAAATAAACTTGGCGTCGATTTCAGACCCTATAAAATATTGGGAGCTTGCCATCCCGCTTTTGCACACGAAGCACTGCAAAGCGACGACAAAATTGGTGTAATGCTACCCTGTAACGTTTGCATTCAGCAAAAAAATGAAACCGATATCGAAGTTTTTGCTGTTAACCCGCTTGTTGTAATGAAACCATTAGGTGTCGACGGCATCGAAGATTTTGCAATGGAAATATACAAGCGCCTTAATCAAGTAATTGAGAGTCTGTAAAAAGCAATTAGTGGAGATCTTTAAGTTGATAGACCAATATTAACGATCATTTTGAAACGGTTACCAGGCAGCGATTTCAATATGCCTTGGAATTCTAACCCAAGCAATATCGAATTAATTCTTTGTACCGGTAGGTTTACTTTTTGCGAAATAAGGTCGGTGGTTGATATTTCGTTTTGTTGCAGCACTTTTATAATCATTTTCTCATCATCGCTCAATTCAATCAGCAAAGGCTGTTGAACAGGCGTTTTATTTACTTCCCAACCCATAAAGGCAATCAGGTCATCGGCGCTTTCGATCAAAGCGGCTTTGTTGTTTTTAATTAGGCCGTTGCAACCTTTCGAATATTGATCGGAGGGGCGACCAGGGTAAGCAAACACATCGCGGTTGTATGAGTTGGCAATATCGGCGGTCACTAGTGCACCTCCTTTTTCGGCCGATTCAACAACAATAGTGCAATCGGCCAAGCCGGCAATAATTCGGTTGCGCCGTAAAAAATTGCCAGGGTCGATTTTGCTCTCCGAAGGAAAATCAGAAAGTAATCCTCCTTTATTGGCCAGCATTTCTTTGGCAAATGCGGCATGGGTGGCAGGGTACATTTTGTCGAGACCATGGCCTACAACGCCCAAAGTTGGCAAGCCCGTTTTTAGTGCGGCTTTATGGGCAATAATATCAATTCCAAAAGCTAAGCCGCTCACTATCATTACCTCAATACCACATTTTGCTACCCCTTCAATCAGTTCGTTGGTTAGTTCACGGCCGTTTTCTGTGGCATTGCGCGTTCCTACCACACTAATTATTCTTTGAAAATTCAAATCCACATCGCCTTTCATGTACATGATAACCGGCGCATCTTCGCATTGTGCCAAGCGACGTGGGTATTCTTTGTCGAGATAGAAATAGCTTTTGAGTTTGTATTTTGTGATGAAATCAATTTCTTTTTCGGCATGTTTGAGCACCACATCACGTTGTTCAACTAATGTTTTTATCAGGCTTTTGCCAATGCCTGGTATTTCTTTTAAATCATTTTTTGAGGCTTCGAATACCGCATTCACACTGCCCAGATAAGCTACTAGTCTGCGTGCATTTATTGCCCCAATACGGGGAAAAAGCGATAAGCCAATTTGATATTTGAGGGGAGAGGGCATTTTTTATAATTTACGTTTTTGGGGTATTTAATACATTTAGTGTGAGCCCTGTTTTTAATAGTTCGTTATATTTTTATTCAATTTTGATAATCAGCGTATTGTATTTTATTTGCAATATTTTTATCTGACTCACTATCAGTTTGTTCTGTTTTTAATCCAGATATCTAATAATCTATTGAGTATTTACATTCGTTTATTATTTTCGAGAATCTGATTTAATACTTTTTTTATTCTTTCAATTTCAGTTTTGTTGACAATTGAGACCGAAACCGGAGGATAATCGGCCAGACCAAAACGCGATTCAACCGAAAGGATTAATTCTTTTCTCAATCCTCCCGCTTTGCTTATTATCTGAAAATCCTTCAACTGATAAAGTTTCATTTCAACCGATTGGTAATTGCGGGCTACGGTAAATAGGGTGTAAAAATTAACCTGAATTTGTTCATCGGTAACCAGCATCTCAAAAAACGAAGGCCTTACTTGGGTCATAAGTGCAAAATAACTTACAGCAATTACAATATCTACAATGAGTTCCCAGGTTTTATTGGTAGCTACAAAGTAAAAAGCCAGGCCTAAAAATACGATGAAACTAACAATAAAAAGAACAAAGAAATTGTCGGAACGTTTTTTATTGTTGAACTGAAAAATGAAATTTATGTTTATGTTATTGGTCATGGTAAAAGTTTAATTTTAACAAAGTAACAAAATGTTGTAAATTTGACCCTCTAAATATAAGCAAAATGAGCATTACTGAATTCAAAAACGATATAAGGGTTAGCAATAATCTTGAAAAAGAGCTTGGCCAAATAGTTGGGCAGTATCCCAAAGGTAAGGTTTATGTGGTGGTTGACGAGCATACTCGTGAGTTCTGCTTGCCCAAATTAAAACAATTCGACTTTTTTAAAAACATCCCTTTTTTGGTAATCCAAAGCGGAGAAGAACACAAAAGCCTTGAATCGGTTGTGGCTGTTTGGAATTTTTTGGAAAAAAACGATGCTGATCGTAAGTCCTTGCTCATAAACTTGGGTGGCGGTATGTTGAGCGACCTTTGTGGTTTTGCAGCATCGTGTTTCAAGCGTGGATTGCATTTTGTGAACGTGCCCACCACGCTACTTTCGCAGGTCGATGCCTCGGTTGGGGGGAAAACCGGCATCAACTTTAATGGCCTCAAAAACGAAATTGGTGTTTTTAACCAGCCTCGCACGGTAATAATTGCTAGCCAGTTTTTGAAAACCATCGATAAAGCCAATTTTCTTTCGGGTTATGCCGAAATGCTAAAGCACGGACTCATTCACAGCAAAGCACATTGGGATGAATGTCTGGCTTTCGACTTCAACAACATCGATTATGAAATATTAAACGGAATGATTGCTCGTTCGGTAGCCATTAAGGAGTACTTTGTGGTGAACGATCCTACCGAAAAGAATATACGCAAAGCGCTTAACCTTGGACACACTGCCGGACATGCTTTTGAAAGCATGGCACTGCATCAGGAGCGGCCTATTCTCCATGGTTACGCCGTGGCTTATGGTTTAATTGTTGAATTGTACCTGTCGGCCAAAAAAGTAGGCTTCCCCATGGATCAAACTAACCAAATTTCGAAATGGATAATCGATATTTACGGGATGTTTAGCATTGAAAAAAACGATTACGAAACCTTGTACACCAAAATGACCAAGGATAAAAAGAACGAAGCCGGACGTATCAATTTTTCATTAATTCCTGAAATTGGCCAAGTTGAAATCAATATCAACTGCGAAAAAGAACTTATTGTTGAGGCATTGGATTATTATAGGAGCTTGTAATATTTGTCCTAAACAAATTCTTTTCTTTGTTATAAAATCTGGTACATAAAAAGCATATTTAAAGATGAAATACACCATTAAATCGATCACAAAATCGCTAAAAGGCGAAATCACTTTACCTACTTCTAAAAGTATCAGTAATCGTGTGTTAATAATTAATGCCTTGGCCAACAGTTCGTTTCCTGCACAAAACCTGAGCAATAGCGACGATACCCGCGTATTGCAACAGGCGCTTAACTCGAACGCCGATCATTTTGACGTAGGTCATGCAGGCACGGCCATGCGTTTTCTCACAGCTTTTCTTTCAAAAATTGTGGGCAAATGGGAAATAACCGGTAGCGAACGTATGCAACAGCGCCCCATTAAAATATTGGTTGATGCGCTGAACCAACTTGGAGCTAAAATCGAATACATTAATAACGAAGGTTATCCACCTTTGCGCATTTGGGGTTCTAACCTCAAGGGGGGCAAATTGGAGCTTGACGGTAGCATCAGCAGTCAGTACATATCGGCATTATTGATGATTGCTCCCACCATTGAGGGCGGACTGGAACTTACCCTTACCAACAAAATAACTTCGGCATCGTACATTGAGTTAACGTTAAAACTGATGTCCCAATTTGGAATTCAACACAAGTGGGAAGGAAATATTATTACCATTGAAGCGCAGGCCTACCAAACAATTCCATACTCGGTTGAGGCCGACTGGAGTGGCGCATCGTATTGGTACCAAATGGCGGTACTGGCCAGCGAAGCCGATATTTTGCTCAAAGGGTTACAACTTGACAGCCCTCAGGGCGATTGCGCTCAAGCTCTTTGGTTCGAACGGTTTGGAATTGTATCAACTCAAGAAGGTGATTCACTAAGGCTAAGCAAAAAGCAGGTTTCACTACCCGAAAAGTATGTCCAAAATTTTGTGGAGAACCCCGACATTGCCCAAACCTTTGCTGTAATGTGTGTATGTAAAGGAGTGCCCTTTCATTTTTCGGGTCTCGAAACTTTGAAGATAAAAGAAACCGATCGCATTAATGCCCTCATTACCGAGTTGGCAAAATTGGGTGCCGAATTGTATGAACCTTGCGACGGCGAATTGGCCTGGAACGGCACTTTAGACGAGGCCATGTTCAACAGTTGCGTTACCATCGATACTTATCACGATCACCGCATGGCCTTGGCTTTTGCCCCGGTTGCGCTGGTAAACCGATCAATTATAATTAACGACCCCAAAGTGGTTACCAAATCGTATCCCGGTTTTTGGAGTGATTTAAAGAAGGTTGGATTTAAACTATTTTAGTTATTAAGCTGTTAACATCAAGTTTAAGAAGCGATATAGCAGAAAAACATGAGTTGCTAAAATTTGTTTCGATGCTTAGTGAAAATGTCGAATGACAATTAAAATATCATAGTGGAGACCAGTAACCACTCAGAAAAACGGGGCGAAACTGAAAAGCCATAAGAGTAGGAGTTTTTAATTTTTAATAAAATGAAAAAAACATTAACAATTTTATTTGTTGTTTTAGGAATGAATTTTTACTCTCATGCTCAAGTTAATCCTCATGCTATTGGACTTCGTTTTGGAGGTGATGGAAATTCAAATGGAGCAGAGATTTCTTATCAACACGGAATGGGCGAAGCAAATCGTTTCGAATTTGATCTAGGATTCCGTGGATATAGACACTATAATGATATGTTCATTTCAGGTACATACCAATGGGATTGGAATATAACCAGTGGTTTAAATTGGTATGTGGGGCCTGGTGTTGCTTTAGGTTTTTATAATTGGAATAATGATAATGATAAATCAAGCGGGATAAATCTTGGATTAGGTGGTCAAATAGGTCTGGAGTTCGATTTTAATGAATTAGGTGCTCCAATTTTGTTAAGCTTAGATGCTCGCCCAATGTTCGATTTTATTGGGCATAATCATGGTTTAGGTTGGGGTGCTGCGCTTGGTGTTAGGTACACTTGGTAATAAAACCAGCTCATGATAAGCGGTATGGTTAATTTACTATGCTGATTTCGATTTTGTCAATTGTTGCTTAAGTGATAATTTGAGTGTTCTAGTCATTATCAAAAGTAGTTGTAACTTTTTGATAGAATAGCGATTCGAAATCTATAACTAACCATACCGCTTATCTTTTTTGACAATGAAATGCACCGTTTAAACTATCTACAAGCCTAATAAAGTGAAAAATTTAAAACCCATTTTATGGGATTGAAAATAAAAATGGAAAGTAAAATAAGGCTATAATGCCGTTTAAAAACTTTTTTAATCGATGAACACAGTACTTCAGCGTCGCACTAAAGGCGACGAAATTTTTAATAGCATTTCGCATGGTGTAGGAATTGCCCTGGCCGTTGCAGCTACCGTTTTACTCGTTGTGAGGGCATCGCTGCTCGGTACAGTTTGGCACATTGTTTCGTTCAGTATTTTTGGACTTGGCATGATTTTGCTCTACACCTCGTCAACCCTTTTTCACGGAACCTATAACCCCCGATTAAAGTACAAACTTAATAAACTCGACCATTCGTCGATTTATATACTCATTGCCGCCACCTATACTCCACTTACATTTATAACCTTGCACGGTGCCTTTGGCTGGGTTATATTTGGTATTATATGGGGGTTTGCCATTGCCGGGGTTGTTTTTAAAGTGTGGTTCTATACTTCGAAAATGAGGGTGCTATCAACCATACTTTATATGGCAATGGGGTGGGTGATTATCATAGCCATTGTGCCGGTTATTCGTAATGCGCCGGCGGCAACCCTTTGGTTCCTTTTAGCTGGTTGTTTAAGTTACTCCTTGTCTCCATTTTTCTATTTATGGCGATCAAAACCATATTTACACGGGGTTTTTCATTTATTTATTTTAGGCGGTACAATTTGTCACTTTTTTGGTTTTTGGTTCTTGTTATAGCTTAATCATACTTTGAGAATAAGTGCCTTCGTCGGTTTCTATTTTTAAAAAATACAAGCCCGACAAAAGGCTTGAAAGGTCTATAGTGTTGCTATTATCAAGGCATGTTTTATAGCAGAGCAATCCCTTTACATCAAAAATACTAAGTGATGTTTCTGCTTGCAAAAGTTGAATATTTAGCATTTTATCGACTGGGTTTGGGAAAATATTGATGTTTAACATGTACTTCAGATTGATACTGTTTTCGTCGACATTACCTTGGCATTTTGTGGAATCGGTTTCGGGCTGTTTCCCGGTATTACCTCCGGCGCACCTTCCGCACACATCTATTATTGCTTGGCCGTTTTTATCGCCGTTACAATCGTAAGCAATGTTGGCAAATTTTGATAAAAGCCTGATGTAGGCTAACTGGTAGCCGCAGCTATTTTCAGAAATACTCCATGAGTTGAGTGGCCAATTGGTGTTGAAATCCTTGTACGACTTTTGATCGGGTTGTTTTGTGGGTGGTTCAATTGATTCGGAATAGCATTTTTTGTTATTCGAAGCAGAACCGCAGCCATCGGGGCAGCATCCATCCCAGTTGTACGATGGGTTTGGGCCTCCAGGAACAAAGCCGGGTGCAGGGCCATATAGCGATTTTCCAACCCGATCCCATTTTGGACTTTCGTCGCAAAACCACGAGTGATAAAACTCATTGACGCAGTTTTCAGCTCCATACAAATACATGTTCGAAAGATAAGTCATGTTGAAAGGGTTTCGGCCATGTATGTAATGAATGTACTCAGCCGAAGCAGCCAATGCATTGCTCAATTTGCTTTCATCAATTTGGTGGGTAATCATATTGTAGAACATATTCGCCTGAATACATTTTATTGAATTGCTTCCCCATGTGTAATCTTTAATGTGTGCTAAATACGGGTCTTTAATATTGTCGATAGCCTTAAAGTTGTCGTCGCCATTAACCATGGCGTTCTTATAGGCATTTTTTATGTTGCTGGCAACCGATTCGCTAGCACCGGCTAAACTTGAATAGTAAAGCACCATGTCTTGATTTGATCCCTGAAAAGGAAAAGCAAATTTCCATTCAAACATGTTTACTTTTAAATAATTCGATTCGAAATAGCTTTTGTATTTCTGGTGGCCAGTAATTTCAAAAAGATAAGCAGCTGCCCTAAGTTTTTTGGTTAACCTACCATAATCGTCGGTTTCTTGTTGGCCAGCACCCAATCCCGATGAACCGTATGCTGAGTCGTTATTTTTGAAAATTACATTTGGGTTTTCATCGGCCCAGTTCCAAGCATTAATGGCGGCTTCTTGTAAGGTGTCGGCATAAGTTTCCATACCCAATGAGCGAAATACTTTTGAACAGATTGCAAATGCTGCAGCTGATGTTAATGTTCCTGAGGTATTGGGCGAACCGTATAAGCTTTGTCCTTTTGCCGACGACGGAGGGCTTGCGTGCGATAATCCAACAATACTGATCATGCTCCCATCATCAAACTGTAGTTTTAACAAATAGTCGCTGCCCCATTTAGCTTCGTCAATCAGGTCGGGTATTCCATTGCCCGATTCGGGGATGTTGTAATTATCAGCCCAGGCATCGGGTGTTTCAAGGTAGGCCAACATCATTTCTACCACATAATCGGCTGTCCAATTGGTGTATTTGTTATAGTCGCCGGCATCGTACCACCCGCCGCTCACATTTCGTTCGGTTGATGCATCGCCCTTGCTTGAAAATAATCGGCAGTTTTTGTCTTGTAATTTTCCTAAATGACTTGCGCCATCAGCCCATTCGCTGCCTGCATATTGAGCTGCTTTTTCGTGACCGGCCCGTTGGTAAAAAAATGTTCGAACAGCATGTTTTAGCACTTCGTTGTAAACTGCTGGCGAAATCAAAAACTCAAACGACCTGAGGTTGTTTTCAACATCGAGAACGTAATAGCTTCCAATTTCGGTATGCGTGCTAAAATCGAAATGCCACACTTTATCGCCCGAAGAGGCATCGGTATTTCCGTTTTTCCACGGTGTTGGCGTGGCGGTAAAAACTTGTTCGTTGGTAAAAGCATTAACCAATGCAATGGTATTGCCCGACGCATAGACCTGTTCGGCATCGTAACCGATTTGTGGATTTCTCAGCATGGCTATTTTCGCCATATTGGGAAGGTAGCCAAACTGGTCGACGACAATATATGATGAGTGATTTTGAGTAAATCCCAATTGAGTGACAAAGATCAGAATTATCAGTATATTTCTTTTCATATATTTATATTCTTCAAATTAATAACTACTTTTTGGATCAAAATATAAGGATTTGACCTTTCATCTCATACAGGTGATTCTCTCAGTAATTACTTATCTTATCATTTCATCAGGTGTGCCGTAGCCCATTAGCGAAAGCATTTTAGCACCATATCGCCGTCCCATTATCCGATAGCCTTCCGAAGTAAAATGTGCTTTGTCTTCTTGAACATCACAGCCATCTGACGTAATTACATGGGCGGTAGGAATAGTCTCGGGCAACTTATTGATGATTGGATTCATTGCAGAGCAACAGCCTCCTGCTTCGGCGCCTACTACTTCGCCGGCAAGCAGTGGTGTCGATTTTGCATCGAGCGAAAGGTCAGTTAGCATATCGTTATATATTTTTTGAACATACAAAGGCCATTCGGTATTTCCGGTGTTTGTTTCGCCTTGGTGTAAAAGAATTCCTTTTATTACGCCATCTTGCTGAGCCAATTTTGCCAGTTCGATAAGGTATTTGTAGGGGTTTCCTTCGTAGGCTATCACTTTATCGGCAAACCACGATTCGGCATAAGTAGAATCATGATCCAGATAAATATCTTTATCGAATATCCGAATATCGCAGCCGCCAATGGCAACAGTAACGATACCAACTGTAATGCTATCGGGGAGATTTGCAACCATGGTGCGGCCAAAATAATCGGCTACCGAAAGATTGGAATGACATTGGCATATTGGAGGAATGGCATCATACCATTTTGCTTTTGTCCTGTTCAGGTTTTCACAATTGATGGCCTGAAAGGTTTTGAAACGGCTATCAACGGTTTTGTCTTGTGCTTCAATTGGTCCTACTCCTTCCATGTTCGACTGTCCGAAACATAGATAAAGATAAAAATTTGGATTTTGTGCCATTGCTACGGTGTTTAAAAGTAGAAATGCAATTAGGATTATTACTCGGTTGTTTTTCATGGTTTTAATAATATTTTATGGTTATTTGTTTTTAAAGCATTTAATAGCAACACTCTTGGTGTGTTGGAGTATTATTGGTGTTAGTCGAAAAAAATGCAAGTTGCTGTTTATGTCAATCAGCTTAATTTGATTGTTAATTGTATCGAATGCATTTTAAAATAATTCACTTTTATATTCCTCGTTTTATGAAAGGTAATATTACTAAAATAGGCAAGAAAATAAAAATGTTATCGATTTTGTATGGGAAATGAATAAAAACATAAATGGGAACCAATCTTTTTGATTGATTCCCATTTCGCTTTGGGAAAGAGATTCTCAAAGTGTCAGGCTACTGTTCAAAACTGGCATTTAGCTACTCTTCGCAGATTGACTAAAGCCCTTGTTATTCACTGTCGCGGTTTAGGGCGGCAGTTTCAAACTGTCTGTTCGTTGTAACCGTTTGCTTCTGCTTTTCAGCTTTCACACGTTTTTTACAACTTACCAAACGAAGTGTTTTCGGCATCCCTTTACTTCACCGAGGCGAAGATTTGGGTATTGGCATTACAACCCGAAGGTTGATGCTCAACATACAGTTTTGCGAAGTCTTACGATTTCTTTAAAACTGTTGCTTCAAACTTAATCCCTGACTTTCAACTTTATATTGAAATGATTTCAAACAAGTTGATGTATCGACGAGTGCTTGCTTTTTCTTCCGGAGAAGCTGCTGCGTTGATGTTTCGCTTTTTTCAAAGTTGCCCACCGGCACCGGCTCCCAACATTTTGATTGTGTTGTTCTTTCGTTCAACATTACCCAGTATTACCCGAGTGGTTTTATCCACCTGGTTTTACTAACAATTGGTGCTGCCTAAACAGTTGCCTTTTGTTGTTGGTTGCTTTCAATTTTCCTTTTGAAACAGGTTTCTTTTGCTTTCGCTATGTTGCCCGTGCCTCTACCAACTTCCTCTTTAAAGTAGCGAAGGTTTTGGCAACGTGCCATTGCTGGTACGTTCTCGTGAGGTTTTCTGACTTTTCGTGTAACTTATTAGGTTGCCCTTTTGGGTTACCATGGTTGCGGGTTTGCACCGCCGTGCGTTGTTGTTCCTAAGAACCAACTTGCCCATGTTTCATTCAATGCTATTCATTCACTTTTGAGGTGAGGTGGAATAGATAGTTCGCCGGGTTAGCGACGATTAAACATTTTGTCACTGTTGCATGATTCGATGTTTAAATGAAACCGATTTGTCGGGTTGAAAATCGACAGGATATTCAGTATTTAAAAGAACGGGTTCTTTCAGGTACTGGCTTCGGCTCGTTCAACAAGCAAACTTTCGTTTGGATGATCGGGATCGAATACCAACTAAGTTACTCTTTCCTTTTCCTTGTTTTTGGAGCAGTTTTTATCGCTCACCTGATATTTCAAATATAAGGCGGTCAATTAATTATGCAAAAAAAAACGAAGGTTTTGTATTAAACGAATATCAACTGCTTAATGAACAATTTGACAACATCTGCTTATTGCTGGTCATGTGATACACGAAAAAGTCAAGTCCAAGTTATCAACAGGTGTTAATAACTTTAAGTGTCAGAATTTAAGAGCTTAGTGCTAGTTATTAACGCTTATTAAGGTTTTTGATGTCGATAAAAACGCGAAATTAATGTTGGTCGTTTGGAAAATGTTATTATTTGAGCTCGGTGAGAAGAAAAAATCAGATGATAATTTCGCCACGTTGACGGTTTCGAAAACGGGTTATTTTTGTGTAACCAATTTCTTTGAGCAACTCAATTGCCGAATCAAAATGACGGGCAACTTGTTCGGGTTTGTGGGCATCGGAACCTAAAGTAACAGGAATGCCATGTTTAAGGGCCAATTCTAAAATTTTTCGGTTGGGGAAAAACTCAGCACAAGGGCGATCGTATCCACCAGTGTTAAGTTCCAAAACCACATCGGCTTCTTTTAATATTTTTAAGGTTTCGTTGTACAGGTTGGTTTGGTCGTTCTCGGGCCAGCATTGGAATTTTTTTATTAAATCGAAGTGACCAATAATATCGAAAAGCCCCGATTTTGCAGCTTTTTGTACCAGCTCAAAGTACTGTTGGTAAAGTTCATCGTTTGTCCATTTACCATAAAGCGACCGGTCGTTGTCGTAATTCCAATCGCCTATAAAATGAATTGAGCCAATTACATAATCGACAGGAAAGTAGGAGATTATTTCACGGATTTCTTTTTCCATTTCGGGAAAATAATCGACTTCGAGGCCAAAACGTACCTGCACATCTTCAGAAAAATCGTTGCAAAGGTTTTTAAGGTTTTCGCGCATCACGGGGTAATCAATTTCTTGAACACTCCAATCTACGGGTCTTAGGGTAATATGATCGGTGAAGCCAATTTCGGCTAAATCTTTTTTACGGGCAACTTTTAAATAGTTGAGGTAACTGTCGTTGCCATCGGAAAAAGTAGTGTGCATGTGGTAATCGACTAAGAAACTCATAGCTGTATTATATTAGTGAAGCGAATTTAATACTTTACTTCGACATGTCAACTTATTTGGTTCATTTCGTCAGCATAATCAAGTTGCAGATCTTCGTGCAACATAGACATTACCTTGGAGGCTCTTTGTTGCTGGCGCATATATAAATTGCCCAGTACAGTACCTTGGCGGAGCGAAATTCCTGTGACTTTTAATTTTTTGCAAAAATAAATCAGTAATTCCAGTTCGGTCGTTTTTTCGCCTGAAAACTTGATGTATTTCATGGTGGTGCGCAATACTTTGCGTACTGTTTTTTTGGCCAGGTAGAGTTGTGTTTTGTTTAGGTTTTTAAATTGAAGGTCGATTTCTTTTTTTACTTCTTCGATAAATAATGCCTGATCGTTACCTTTATAAATGAGGTAGTTCAATAACTCTTTGTTTTCGACTTTGTATTTGGCTAGCCTGATGCAATAGTCTACCAAGGTATCGGGAGGTAAATGTAAAAGTTCTTTTTTTATTCTACTGATTGATTCAGGTTTCATGCTTATGTTTTAGTGCAAAGCTAAAAAGAAGGATTTAATAATCACAATGATTTGCCCTTTGTTAGTCTTCGAAGCGCTTCTTCGTATTTTTATTAATCTAGATAGGAGTCATTTTTCCAATTAATTTTTCAATGTTGCTATTGGCTTTCGTCAACTAAAGGATGAAAGTTTAAGAACAAAACTAAACCACTATGGATTAAAACGCTATAGTGGTTTAGTTTGAGTGTTTTTTGAGTGCCCGTAGAATTAATCTGTTGAAATAAAAATTAAACGGAAATCCGATTGTTTAAGGTCCGAATTCTTGTAGGTTTTCATTTTTTTATCGAAACTGTCATATCTCCAACCCGAAGCCTTAAGTTGAGTTTTTAATTTATCTTCTCCTGTTAAAATGTAGAATATTTTATCGGGTTTGTAGTCAGGACATGGAGCTCCCAATACTGGGACATTTGTCGCTTCAACTTTCCATTCTTGAGATCCAGTATGTTTATAACTTGACATGAACGATTCAAGCATCCAGCACGAAGAAGAAAATGTGCCTTCTATTTTCAATTCAGAAGTGGCGTTAGATAGTTGATATTTGAATGTTCTGCCCGACCAGGTAATCTTGTCGTTGGCATTAGTAGATGCCTCAAACATATATGCATCGTTAAACGCTTCTCCACTCTCCATATAATGGCAATGTCCCATATCACAAGAAAACATTGACTGAATCCTAGTATATTTTTTTAATTGCTCCAGAAAATCATTTTCAGTAACCTCTAATTCGTACTTGAGTTCATTAACCACATTCTTGTTTTGGTCGAGAATTTGTCCTGTAATAATATGTTTGCCTGTTTTAGAAAGCGATACATTAATTTCAAAATTTGGGCCACTCATAACCCCTTCGCTGCCCTCCTCATCCATGTCATATCGCACGGTATAATTTGATGGAGTTCCGGCAGGAACTTTGAATTGAAAAAGCAAATATGTTTTGCAAAACTCAACTTTTTTATCAATGATTACACCAGTTTTTGCATCTGAAATGATTAAGCTGAATTCAGCTTTGCCAATTTTTGCTTTAGTAGCGGCATGCCCAATGAGTTTATTATTTGAATTATCATATAAATCTAAAGTTACATCGAAATCTCCAGCACTAGCGAAGGTGTGTTTAACAATGCTGTCGTTTTTAATGCTTACTTCTTTTGTTCCATCGCCAAAATTCCAAACATATTTGGAATTTTTTGGTGCGCTACCCTTTGATAAAGCAGTGATTTTTATTTCTTCTTTTGGTTCGCCCATAATAGGATTTGGCTCAATAGAAAGTTTTGAGTAATACACATTGAACCATTTAAAATCGATAAACAAATTGATTGGGTTGTTATTTTCATCAACAACGCCGTTTCGGGGAGCATAAATGTACAATCCAATTATATTAAGCCCTGGTTTTAAAAGAATGTAGGCGCTGGTTTTGCTTTGTTCCCAATTATCAATTTGTTTTCCATCTTTATCATACATGTCGAAGGAAATAAGTTTTTTCCCATTTTTTAATGAGAATTTTTCCGCTGTTGGACATTCAACAATGCAACGAAAAGTATCACTATTCATGCTAAATCCGTCTTTCAGTTCCTGATCAACTTTTCCTTTTACCCAAATTGTGTAGGGAGGAAATATATTTGGGGCAACATTGCCAATGGTACTATCCAATAATTCTTCATAACGTTTACCAATTTGAGGCCAGTCGATATAGGCTGTTTTGGCATACCAGGTTACAAAAGGGTAGGGGTTTGATCTTGCACTTCCATTTAATTTTGCCAGATAAGGTTCAAATTTATCGTTTTTGAATGTTATGAATTGCCCATTGCCGGGTTCATTGGGGTCGGAGATATAAAGTTTACCATCGTTTATCGACACTTGATGGCAGATCAAGTCGTGACCTTCATATTGTGGAGTTCCGTCGGTATAAGTTCCGATTTGCCTATAAATACCGATGCCTTGGGGTTCGCCGGTGGTGAGCATAGCCCCAGCTATGGCATAAAGCTTAAACTTATCCATCGATTGTTTTTTGTCGATGTATTTGTCGAATAAATCGATGAATGTCCCTTTCCATACCAGGTCTTTATGGATAACGGAACAAAATCGGTAACCTATTGCATTATCTTGCCAAAGGGATTGAACTGTGCTAAACTTGTTAAAAAGGTCGCCTTCATCTTTTAGCTTTTTTTCGAAATAATACCACATAGCACCTATGTTTTGTCCGGTGCAATGCCCTCCTGTTACAAGATAAGAGCCATAATTTGTAAACTCCCAGTCATCAATACCCACTTTAAAACCGGAAGAAATAATTGGTTTCGCTTTTAAAACACTCTCTGCAATTGAACTAATTACAATATTCGACGTGGCATCGAGTTTAATTCCTGCTGCTTTCAAATTGTTGGAGGGCGAAAGTTCTGAGGCAGACATAAAGTGGCGTGTAAGTAGCGTAATTGATTTGTTGGTATAACTTTTTACCGGAATGGCTTCGAGTTTTCCGGCAATTTCATCGTAGTAGAAGCCTAGCGGAATGTGGCCTTCGGGAACAGTAAGCGGAATTGTAATTTCCATAATATTGGTGGCGTACCCTCCGCCGTTTCCAATTTGGATTAAAGGAGTAAGTGGGTTAAAATATTGGCCCAGTTTGTGATTTTTTATTTCAGCCGTAGAAATGGTAAATGTTTTTGAATCAAGGTAACTATTTGCTGGAACAACAATTTCCAATCCATCAATAACACTTCCTGGAGTAGTAACAGTTAATGTCCCTCCTGAAATCGGAATAGACATACTGGCTACTTCAATTTCATCGCCAATTTGAAGATTGGTACTTGGTTTTATTTTTTCACCATCGAATGAATCGCATGATGAAAAAGCGATCATGATTACAAGAATCCAGTAAAGGGAAAATTGAGTTTTACCTGAGAAGATTTTTTTCATACACCTGTTTTAGCAAAAAATAATAGTTCCAGTTTTCAATCAAATTGGAGCTTGAAAAGCTGATTAAATGTAAGATAGAAAAATGGATTTATTACTATATCGAGCAGGGAAAAGAGATAGAATATTAAAATTACTTCTCATAAAGTTATTTACTATCTTATTGGTCATATTTTATGTCAGTTTATAGCGGTACTTTCATCGGCTTAAACTTTATATGCTGAAAATCTAAAGGTTATCCTATTTTGCTTGAAAACTCATTTTATCTTAACATTAAAAATAATTTCACAACTATATTTCTAAGTGCATGTTTAAAAACATAGCTTTGTGCCTTAAATTTTGAATGTTATGATGGAGCTTTTTACCAATACCTATTTTGCATTTTTCCTTATTGTAACCCTTGGTTTTTTATTGGGACGCATTAAAATAAAAGGAGTTTCGCTCGATGTTTCGGCAGTAATTTTTATTGCTTTGGTTTTTGGCCACTTTGGGGTAATTATCCCCAACGATTTTCAACAAATAGGCTTGGTGTTGTTCATTTTTACGATTGGCTTACAAGCTGGTCCTGGGTTTTTTTCATCGTTTAAAAAGCATGGAAAAAATCTTGCTATTTTGGCTTCAACATTAATTGTTGTAGCCGGTATTACCACCATTGCTGTTGTTCACATTTTTGGTATTGATAAAAATATTGGGATCGGTTTATTAACCGGAGCACTGACCAGTACTCCTGGTTTAGCGGCTGCCATCGACGTTACCAAATCGCCCATGGCATCAATTGGATATGGGGTTGCTTACCCCTTTGGTGTAATTGGCGTAATTTTGTTTGTAAGCTTTTTGCCTAAAATAATGGGGAAAAAAATAAAACAGGCCGAGATTGAATTCGAAAGCGAAGTTAAATCAGATTTTCCCGAAATAAGTAAGGCAAATTTTATTGTTGAAAACGAGAATGCTTTTGGTAAAACCATAGGCGAACTTCGTATTCGTTTTATGACCAGAGCGGTTGTATCACGTGTGATGCACGAGGGTGTTGCCATTACTCCTAAACCTGATACTATTTTATACAAAGGCGACATTATTAAAGCAGTAGGCGATTCTGATGCATTAAATGGCATAAGGCTGCTTATTGGTAGGGAAACCGAAACAGATATTCCGCTAACAACCCAATACGATGTGCGAAGGGTTTTGGTTACCAATAAACAATATGTGAACAAAACAATTAAGGATCTGAATTTGCTCGGCAATTACGGCGCCACCATTACCCGTATTACCCGTTCGGGAATTAATTTTTCACCATCGCCAAACTCGCGCATTCAATTTGCCGATAAGTTGATGATAGCGTGTAGTACCGAAAACATGAAACAGGTTGTCAGCATATTTGGTGACGATGATAGCCGCCTGTCCGACACCGATTTTTTACCCATCGCCTTAGGTATTATTATTGGCGTTTTAATTGGGAGAATCAATATTTCGGTAGGGAATTTCAACTTTAGCCCTGGACTTACAGGAGGTGTTTTAATTGCCGGCTTATTGTTGGGACGTACCGGGAAAACGGGGCCTGTGTTGTGGACAATGACCAGCGCAGCCAACCAACTTATTCGCCAATTGGGATTGTTGTTTTTTATGGCTGCTGTGGGTACCGCGGCAGGGGCTAACTTGGTTGAAACATTTATTCAAAATGGCTATTCGATGTTTATTGCCGGAGCAATTATCACAATTGTGCCCATGGTAATAGCTACTCTGGTTGCAAAGTTTTTCTTCAAAATAAATATATTGACCCTTTTAGGCGCTTTAACGGGTAGCATGACCAGTACGCCGGGTTTGGCAGCAGTTGATAATATGACCAAAACCAATGCCCCGTCGGTAGCCTATGCCACGGTTTACCCGCTGGCCATGGTGTTGTTAATTGTTGTTGTTCAGTTGGTTGGGCTTATTTTATAAGAGTGTTCGAATTAATCGTTTTGAAGTTGAAAAAACTTGTTGGGTAGAAATTTCACGGGCAACCACGAAGCAATTCCCCCAATAAGCAATACCGTAATGGCAATAATTAGTAAACTCACAAATCGTAACTCAACCGGATAGGTTTCTATGGCAAATGATCCAGGAAATTCTATCCAGCCAAAATGTATTTGACCTAAACAAATCAGTATTCCCAATACTAAACCTATAACAGCGCCAATTGTCGATATAAGCCAGCCTTCGTACAAGAAAACCATTCCTATTTTTTTACGGGTCATGCCCAAGCTGAGTAAAATGTTAATGTCGCGTTTTTTATCCAGTATGAGCATTGATATGGAGCTGGCCAAGTTAAACGAAGCAATCACCAGTATAAACGAAAGGGTTAAAAAGATAAAAAAACGTTCGTTTTTGGCTACACGATAATACTGTTCATGTTGTTGATAGCGGTTTTCGATTTTAAAACTGGGCCCCATTTTTTTCTGAAGTTGTTTTTGAAATCTTCTTTCATCAGTTCCGGGTTTTAATCCCAGCTCAATTGAGGTAACATTGGTGTCCATATCGAGTAATTCGCGCGCTACGCTAATGGATACAATGGCGAATTGGTCGTCAACTTCTTGTTGTTCAACAGAATATACTCCTGATAAAAAAAGATGCTTTTGTTTGAAGGGATTTAGCAAGGTGCTACTGCTACGACCTTTTCGTGGAACCGAGATGGAAATTGGCCTGATAAAATTCACAGCTGCTCCAAGGTTATAAGCAACGCCCCGGCCAATAACTGTGTAATCGAAATTACCATCGTTTAACATCAAATCGCCATCGTACATTATTTTATTAATTTGGCCCATTTCGAGGTAGTTTTCATCAACACCTTTAATGTAAGCAATAAACTGGCGCTCTTCGAACCTTAACAAGGCTATTTCTTCGATAACTTCGCAATAGTGTATTACCGAAGGGTCGGCTTTTAATGCTGTAAAATCGTCGTTATTTGGATTGAATTGTTTGCCCTCAACGGTTGTGATTTTCATTTGAGGGTCGAAATAACTGTAAAATGATTTAATCAATACATCGAAACCATTAAAAATAGAAATAACAACAACCAGGGCAGTTGTCCCAACAATCACACCTAAAAGAGCTACTCCCGAAATAATGTTTACCACATTTTTCGAGCTCTTCGAAAGCATGTACCTGCGGGCTATATATAATGAGAAATTCAACTATTTAAATGCTGTTACAATTAATCCAGTTCCCTTTTTGTGTTCAATAATTAAATCGAACCAATTTAAAAGGGCAGCTATTGGGAAAATAAGCAGGTAATAAAATGGAAGGATAACAAAGAATAGTTTACTTGCTCCTAACATCAAAATTGGATATTTCATTGAAAGGCGCCACGATAGGCTGCCGGGTTTACCGTACTGATAACGTGCAGTAATCTTATTGAAGCCAACTCCACGCAACTTTTCTTTTATTTCGTCAATGTTGTATCCATCGCGCACGTGCTCATCAATAAAACCCGAAACCTCATCTTCGTGATGATCGTGTGAATCGGAGCCACCTTGATCCGACGGGGTTGAAATGAGCAACATTCCACCCAGCTTCAACGATTTGTAGAAATTTTCAAATACCAGCACATCTTCTTCAATGTGTTCCATTACATCAACCGATAGGATAAGATCGAATTGGTCGGCTTCAATAAACTGCGTCAAATCGGCCTTTTCAAAAATTACACGGTCGTTTAAACGGGTTTTCAAAAAGAACTTATTGCAATCGAGCACCTGTTCTTCTTTCACATCAACTGCTTTGATCAAAGCGTCGGGAAATTTACGCGACATACGATAGGTATATTGTCCAAAGCCCGAGCCGGCATCGAGAATGATTGCGTTTTCAGGGTTTTTCCAACGGTTGAGTTCACGCCTCACGTGCCACGAGCGCAATAACAAAAGGTCGAGTAAACGATAGAATAACTTTCTTAAAAAAACTGATTTATTAAATACGCCTCCTAGGCTTTTCTTAATTGGGTCGTATTGCATAATGAATTTTTATTTATTGAGTGCTTTTTCAATGTTGTCGATATAATCGAGGCTATCGTCAATAAAAAAGTCAAGTTCGGGTACAATTCGTAATTGTTTTCCAACTTTATTGCCCAATGCTCCCCTTATTTGTCCCGAAACTTGTTTAATAAGGCTTAATGTTTCGTTGGCATCTTCCGAAGGGAAAATGCTTAGATAAATTTTAGCAACCGAGAGGTCTTTCGATACACGCACTACCGTAACCGAAATCAGTTTACCTCTGAAAAGAGCACGACTTTCGCGTTGAAAAATCTCGGCCAATTCTTTTTGGATTAACCTCGAAACTTTATTTTGTCGGATTGAATTCATAGTTTAAAAAGTATTTAAACAACAAAGTTAACGATTTGAATCCAAATTATAGGTTAAAAATTTTAAACGCTGAATGAATGACATTGAAAACGCTATTCCCAATCGAGAATTATCTTACCGCAATTCCCTTCTTCCATGATATCGAAAGCTTTTTGAAAATCGTTGGCTTTCATTCGGTGGGTAATAACAGGCAAAACATTCAATCCCCGGGTCAGCATCATTTCAACCTGATACCAGGTTTCGAACATTTCGCGACCATATATTCCTTTTAAAGTAAGTCCCTTAAAAATCACTTTGTTCCAATCAACCGTTGTGTTTGGAGGCAGAATACCCAACAAGGCCACTTTGCCACCATTGTACATATTGTCGATTAGCTGGTTGAAGGCAGTGCGCGAACCAGAACATTCAAGGCCAATATCGAAACCGCCCACCATGCCCATGTTTTTCATGGCTTCGGTAAATGAATCGCTTTGAGGATCGATTGCTTGGTCGGCGCCCATTTTCAGTGCCAATTGTCTGCGATAGGGGCTCAGGTCGGTGCCCAGAATGTTACGTGCCCCGGCAAACTTACAAATAGCAGCAGCCATTGAGCCAATGGGACCTCCAATTCCTGTAATCATCACATCTTCGCCCAATAGTGGAAACGAAAGCGCGGTGTGGCAGGCATTACCCAAGGGATCCATTATGGATACAATTTCGTCGGCAATACGTGCATCAACTTTTATTACGTTGCTAACCGGTACGGCAACATATTCGGCAAAACCACCATTGCGCTGCACCCCAATGCCAATGGAGTGATCGCAAATATGTTGTCGGCCCCGCCGGCAATTTCGGCAATGCCCGCAAGCAATATGCCCTTCGGCAGTTACACGGTCGCCAATTTTATATTGCGTTACTTCGGAACCCAATTCTACAATTTCGCCAACATACTCGTGCCCGATAATCAGAGGTGGATGGATGGTTTTTTGCGCCCATTCGTCCCATTTATAAATGTGTAAATCGGTGCCACAAATAGCCGATTTCTTGATTTTTAACAAAACTTCGTTAGCACCAGTAGCCGGGATGGGCACTTCTTCCATCCACAGTCCCCTTTCGGGTTTCTTTTTTACAATTGCTTTCATACGAATAAATTGTTTTAATATTGTGTTTAACTAACCACTGCTCGGTTCGTTATTTACACGCTTTTTTAATTGAAACAATATCGATAAAAACAAGTTTGAAAAGAATGATTTTAATGCAGTATTAATTTGAATGTTTTACTTCATTATTTTGTCCAAATCGATTTGAGCTGATGGACTTCAAGATGTTCGATTACGATTTCGCCTCCGTTGGTAAATAAATCGTAGTTTTTGTAGTTGGGAATAGGGCTAAACGAACGCCGGAAAACATATTTGCCACCATCGATATAAACTTCTAACGATGAGCGATCAATTAGTATTTCAAATTCGAATTGTTTGTTTTGTGGCTGATAATTGATCTGGGAATCCATCACTGATAAAACGCCACGTTTTGTATTGCAGCTTATTTCGATGCCGTTTTGTCCACGGTCGCTCCTGAGCATAAAGCCAAACAGGTCGCTATTTACATTCGAAATTGATCCTTTAATGTATAATTCGTTTCCTTTTGCGCGCTTAAGTGCATTGTTTTTGATGCCAGGATATATTTTCTCCTGTCCCAAAATTTGAGACTTTAGAATGAGTTGGTCAATTGTGTTTAATGGCGTTTGTCGTAACTCAATCCCGTTTTCGGTTTGGTGCAAGGTGATTTGATAGGGGAACGACATAAAACCATTTGAAGCAATATCGGCCAACTGTTCGCTTTTTATCTCAGTTATTCCAATCACCTTGTTGCTAATGGGGTCGTTGTAAACCAGAGTGCCACCAATTCTGCGACCGTTGTCAAATTTCGACATGGCATTCTCTATATTGAATTTTTTCCCATCGAAATTTCCAATCAGACAGGTTCCACCTTCGGTAAAAAGCACCCAACGCGTATCGTCATTTTTTCGGTCAACCGGGATTTCGACCAGGTTAGGGAAACCAAAATTATAGTGAAATTGTGAGGTTTCTTCCCACGAAAGGCCGTCGTCGGAATTTAAAATGTACATGGTGGTCGATGGTCGTTCGTAAGCAATCATTACCCATTTTTGAGATGGCTTGTGCCAAAAAACAAAAGGTTCGCTCTTTGCTAATTTTTCGGTTCCTGTAAGTTGAGTTTCATTATTAAATTTAAACCCATTGTTCGAAGTGGTTTGGTATAACCCATTTTCCCAGCGGTTTAACCAGGCTTTCAGTCCATTTTCGGTGTTAACAACAGCGCCAAACCAAGGAGAGAGAAACATGGAATCGGCAAGCGGCGGTTGTTCAATAACAAGAGCTTGCTGTTCCCAACTAATAAGATCGGGGCTGGTAGCGTGTCCCCAATTCATAAAACCATCGATTAAATTATTTGGATTGTACTGATAATACAAATGATAAATGGTATCGCTTAGCCACAATCCTATGGGGCTTCCCATTTTATTCAACTCGGGCGAAAAATGAAACTGATTTCGGTAAGTCTCGTTGAACCTTGCAGTTGAATTTTTATTTTGTGGAAAGGTGGCAGTGGCAATAAAAATTATTAGTATGAAAATCAGGCTATGTTTCATCGTTTTGTATAATTCTAAAATGTGGAAAACAAATATAAACGAATTGAGTGGGTAAATTCATTTTAGGCCCCAAAGATTTTAAAAGTGGAGTTGAATTAACTTTTTTACAATAACGTTTCTTTTGGTAAAATCATTTAACCGATGTACTGGGTTTTCTTGGTTCTTAGTGCAGTGTAAAACTTATAAAAATGAGTTTACCGGTATAATGGACATTTTTAATGGTTTTTCTTAGACGTTGTTCTCTAATGGACATTTTTAATGGTATTTATTTTGAGTTGATTTGAGATTATAATGTTTTTTTATGGAACTTTGAAAATCTGTATAAACGGAAGTAGGCTCTGCTGGGGAGCAACCTATCAGGGATACTGCAGATGTTCGACAAAAATGTCATTCAATGGATTGTGTCTATTCGCAATCCATTGATATTTTAAGAGAACTCTATGCCTTTAAAAACCCATCAATAAATTTCATCTTTCTTTTCAAGGACAATCCATTGTGGTTTCTCAACTTGTTCTTCAAATCTGCAAAATGACCATCAATAGCGTTAGTTGTATTGGGTATTTTAAGTTCATAATAATCATACCAAGTAAATAGCCAGGGGAGGTTACTTTTCAAACTGCGGTAAGCACTTCTTAGTCTTTTGTGTGTATAAAAGGACTTGTTTGTTAAAGGATTAACTGTCCTCTCATTCATAAAGACCTCCCACTTTTCAAACCATAAAAATAACGCTCCGATAAACGACTCTTTGTCTGTTTGTTTCATTAAATCAACCACTTCCATTAGTTCTTGTGCCGCCTTAAGCTTTGGTCTTTTGGTTAAATACCTTCGGATGATAGCTGACTGGTGAAATTGACACATTTGAACAGATATGTCTACAAAGCTTTGGATAAGGCCTTTTCTGCCATCACAAACAATGACCTTAATAGTAAAACCTCTTTGCTGTAGCTCGTTAATTCCTTCAATATACAGAGCATTAGTCTCGTTTTTTACATAGTATTTAAGCAGGTTTTCCTTGCTTAAGGCGTCCTTAAAAAGCATAACACCAAAATTACGCCCCCAATAGGTTGTGTCCATCAGAACAATAACGATGCGAGCTACGGGTACAGATTTTTCAATATTGAACGTATCAATGCGCCTTTGAATCGTTTTAATAGAACAATGAAACCTTTCTGCTAATTGGGCATAGGTTTGCTTCCCTTGAGCATATTCTCCCCATATTTGAGCGTTATCTATGCGTTGCCCTCCTAAAAACTGTTTCCCACATATTGAACATTTGTACCTCTGGACACCTTTTATAAATCCATATTTCTGCACAAATCCTTTGTGACAATAAAAGCACTTTTTTTATTCATAACCTTTGATTTGCCTCAAAGATAGTAGGAACCGCTTCTGTAGAAGTAATTACCATTAATTTTGTCCATTAAGCCAGTTTACCAATTAATGGCCGCTAAACCTTTCGACTCGAGAAAACTGTTGGCTTTGCTAAAATGAAGGTTCCCAAAAAATCCGCGCGAGGCCGAAAGTGGCGAAGGATGAACCGATTCGAGTACCAAGTGTTTCGATTTGTCAATTAATATTCCTTTGCGCTGTGCGTAAGCGCCCCAAAGCAAAAACACCACGTGTTGCTTTTGTTCAGCAACGATTTTGATAACCTGATCGGTAAAGGTTTCCCAACCTTTGTTTTGGTGCGAACCAGCCTCATGCGCCCTTACTGTAAGCGTTGCATTGAGCAGCAGCACGCCTTGTTTTGCCCAATGGCTGAGGTCGCCATTTTGCGGAATGGCAAGACCCAAATCGTTGTTGAGTTCTTTAAAAATATTACGTAACGAAGGCGGAAAAGTAATTCCTTCGTTCACCGAAAAACACAAGCCATGCGCTTGTCCAGCGCCATGATAAGGATCCTGGCCTATGATAACTACTTTCACATTATTAAAAGGGCAAAGCTCAAACGCATTGAAAATTAATTTGCTCGGGGGAAAAATGGTTTGAGTGCCATATTCCTGTTTTACAAAATTAGTGAGCTGAATAAAATAAGGTTTTTCGAACTCACTGTTCAGCCTGTTTTTCCACGAAGATTCAATGTTTGCGTCCATCAAGTAATTTATTATTTGCAATTTATTATTTGCTATTTGAGCTATGCGTTGATTCACTGTGATTTACATCGCATTGTGATGTGTGACTAAATAATTCCTATTACTTATTGTAATTTTATAAGCTAAAAATAGCAATCAAAAACAGAACAGCCTCGTTATTTTAGTAATTTTATCTTGTTCTGATTACATTTGTAATATGTCGATTGAAGTAAAAAACATAACAAAAACGTTTGGAAAACAACTGGCGCTCAGTAATGTATCGTTCCGAATTGATGAAGGTGAAATTGTAGGTTTTTTGGGACCCAACGGTGCCGGCAAATCAACTTTAATGAAAATTTTGACTGGGTATTTGCCTGCCGATAGTGGCAAAGCTTTTATCGATGGTTTGTTGGTTGGCTATAACCACATCGATTTTAGGTCAAAAATTGGCTATTTGCCAGAGCACAATCCATTGTATCTCGAAATGTATATCAGGGAATATTTGCTGATGGTGGCTGGTTTTTACAAGATAAAAAACCGAAGCGAAAGGGTGAAAGAAATGATTGATATGACTGGTTTAACACCCGAAGCATCAAAAAAAATTGGCGCTTTGTCAAAAGGCTACCGACAACGGGTTGGCCTTGCGCAGGCGCTGATTCATAATCCCGATGTACTTATTCTCGATGAGCCCACCTCGGGGCTCGACCCCAACCAACTTGACGAAATTCGACATCTAATTACTGGAATTAGCCAAAATAAAACAGTAATGCTCTCGACCCATATTATGCAAGAAGTGGAAGCCATTTGCAATCGCGTTATTATTATCAATAAAGGGCAAATTATAGCCGATGGGCCAACAGCACAAATCAATACCATTTCGAAAACCAGAGCTCAACGTGTACTTTTTGCAACGATCGAAAACATCGATTTGCAATACATTGCACAGCTTCCTTTTGTATCTACTATTGAGGAAAATAGTCCCAACGATATTATCGTTACTTCGTCGCAAAGTAGCGACATTCGGCCCGAACTTTTTAAAGTGGCTGTTTCGAAAGGCTGGACTTTGCTCTCACTGGTAGAACAATCAAGCAGTGTCGAAAATATTTTTAGGGAGTTAACACGATGAATTCAATGCCCAAGCGAAAATTTCGATTGTGATTCTATATTTCAATGCTTAAAAATGTTGGAAAGGGCGGTGTTGATTATCCTTTAACAGACATTTCATAACTTTGAGCTTATTTTGGGCAATAATAATTCGACCGATAAAAGCGAAGAAGTTGCACAAAAACTAGCCAAAATCGACCGCCGGATTATTTTACTCAATGAAGTGAAACAAGGGGTGGCTTTTGCCGCCAAATGTGGTAATAATGATTACTTCACTTCCTCTCTTATCTATATTCAATATTAGTTTTTAAGGCTATAGGCCATCAGTGTGGATCCCCTTGCAATATAGAGAATGCCATTATCGATAACCGGATGTGCCCATTGTGATCCTGTGCCCAAAGTAATCTGCATCTGGCTAACAATATTTAGTTTTTCAGGATCGGGCTTTACAAGTGCCAGAGCGCCTTTTTCATCATAAATATAGAGCATGTTGTCGGCTGCAATTACCACACCCATAGTAAGTTCCTTGCTGCTATAAAGCTCTTCACCGGTTTCCCAATCTACACATTGCCAGTAACGATTATTATGTCCGGCTCCATATATGTTGCCGTTTACAAGTACTGCTCCACCCATGCGGTTATCGAACTTTAGATTCTCCCATTTTCTGACCACCGTACTGCCGTCATTGCTCAGGGTAAGCATAACTGATCCTTTGCCATAACCGCTAAAACAGAATAATTGGTTATCGCTGTAAAGAGGTGTATTTTGATGTTCAAGCATTCGGTTTGGCCATTCGTAAGACCATAGGAGTGAACCGTTTTTGGTATCAATACCCAGTATATTCGACTCGGTATGTGTAACCAGCAATGTGCGTGAAGGATACCGTATTAACAGAGGTGTGCAGTAAGCTGCTTTATCTTCTTTGCCGGGAGCCTTCCAAACCACTTGGCCGGTAAAACGATTTAAGGCGGCCACACTTTGCGATTTTCCTCCCGGAGTGCAATATACTATGTCTCCATCCACTACCACCGACTCATTAAATCCATACCGGTTTAATTGTCCATCCAAATCATCAACTAAATGTGTAGACCACACTAATGAGCCATCAGCGGTTTTCATGCACACCAATTTTCCCCGTCCGCTGAGCAGATATACATAATCGCCAACAACCGTAGCCGTGGAGCGGGCACCGGGGTACTGCGCGTGAAACTCTTCGCCGTATGATTTCTTCCAAACCAGCTTACCATCCATTGTGAGCTTAAAAAGATACCCAGTTTCCTCTAACATTGATGCTAAAAAAATGAATTCTCCCTGAATGGCTGGCGAAGTAAATCCCAACTCCATTTCGTCAAACGTCCACAATAGTTTTAGTCCCTCTTTTGGCCACTCTTTTAGCAATCCGGTCTCCGGATAAATACCGTTTGAATCGGGGCCACGCCATTTGGTTGGCTGTTGCCCATAGCTTGTTAAAAAACTTATCCCGATAAAGATGAAAACTAAGATGATTTTTTTCATTCGATAAAATTTAAAATTTTTGGCATCTCATGGAACTCGCCCTACATTTAATCATCCTTGTTTGTGAGGTATACCTCGTGGATCGGTTCATAATTAAACATATAGATTACCCTTAACTGTGCAAAAAAAATCAATAAAAATAGGTAAACCCTGTAAGATAATATTTTACGAAGCTTGCCTAAGGGATTGTTTTTCACTTCTTATTTTGTTGAAAAACATCGTTGAGGATGAAAATACAATTTCTTCAGAAACTATCAGCTCTTTTGGTTGAATAAATTTCGCTGATCATATTTAAAAAAAGCTTCGGTTTGTAAAATTATTGATAAACCCTTGGAGGACGATGCGCCATGCTGATGCTTTTGCCCATTCAAGCCATGATCGTTATTGCTTTTATGATTTGGCTACCGTGGCCGGTTTTTTTACTTTTTGCTATTATCCCAGGGTGGCATTCACTTCGTTCATTTACCTTGTTACCGTAGGGCCTTGCCCTACGCTGATGCTTTTGCCCGTTTCGGGCTTAGATTCTGCATATTTGGAATGTTTACAATAAATAGAAAATTAAGAAAAAAGAAAGTTAAATCGGTCAACGTTATTTAGGCATTGACATCTTTTGTCTCTTATCTTTTATCTACATTATTTTTACTTTGCTGCCGGAAATTCAACTATAACTTTGGTGCCAATACCTACTTGACTTTCAATTTTAATTGTTCCATTATTCCTGTATGTCAAATCTTTACAAAGCACAAGACCCAAACCCGAGCCCACTTCTCCATTGGTGCCAATTGTTGAATTGTTGGTTTCAAATTTAAAAAGCGAATCGATAATTTCCGGCTTAATGCCTTGCCCTGTATCAGAAACAATTAAGCGGGTTTTATTGAGCACTCTTTCCGTTTTAATGGTGATAGTTCCTCCCATTGGAGTAAATTTAACCGCATTGGAAACCAAATTACGAACAATGGTTTGTATCATATTTGCGTTGCCCATAAAAAAAGTTTGTTCCCCTTTGTTGATTTCCAGACTAATTGATTTTAATGCTGTTGAGCTCTTGAAAAGTTCAATATCGTTGTAGATAATTTGACTTAATTCAATTCGCGTACTTTCAAACTTATTCAAATCTTTCGATTGAGTTGCCCACTCCATCAGGTTTTGTAAAAGATGATAAGTAGATTCACTTAGTTTATTTAATGCCGAAAAATAATCTATTCTTTCCTCTTCATTTAAATTGGAATTATTTTGCAGCAAATCCAAAAAATTACTAATATTTCCTATCGGGCCTCTTAAGTCATGCCCAATAATAGATAGAAATTTAGTTTTAGATTTAATTTGATTATTTAATTCCATATTTAGGCGAATGTTCACTGCCGATAAAAATCCAAATGTTAAAGCAATCATCACAAAACCTGTAGTAATTTGACCCAAAATTACGATTTCGGTTGTTTTAAATGGTTCAATATTAGGGTTCGTGATTAAAACGTAAACATTGAGCAATAAAAGAATCAGCGTAATGGTAAAAGCAAAGGCATTAAGGCGGAATAATTTCTTGAGATAGTTTTGAGTTGCGTCTAATCGAAGCATTTCAACTGTGCCAAATATACAATATATAATTAGGAATAAAATATGTAAGCCGCTGTGGATCTGATGTAAAGGGATAATTCTGACGAAAATAATGGATTGTAGAATGTCTAAAATTGGAATACCCATAACGATCCATTTATTAATCTTTTTCCCCTTAAACTTCCAAATTCCGGCTAAATACAAATAAAGACCAATTGTTGTAAAAAGTGGGTAGCCGTCAATTTTAAGGAAATTTTCAACGGAGGAAAAGACGCTTAACAATAATCCAAATCCAATTACTAAGCTTCCAGCAGCCCAGTATCCCGGCCCATCGCAAGAAGTGTTTCTGTGCAAAAAAAGCATATAAAACCCCATTATAAAACTAATTCCGGAGTTCATAATGGTTAAAACTTGAAAGCTATCCATTTCCATTTTCGCTATTATTTATTGTACAACAATCAGCTTCACTATCTTCATTTTTGGATACTAAAAGTTGGCTATGCGAAATCGCCGAGGGGTTAGGAGCAATTTCATTGGCAATATACAACTTCTTATAATATTTTTAAAAACTATCTAATACGCAATGTCTTGCCTATTAAGCAATGTGTTATCATTCTGGCTCAATAATTATAAGGGCCTGTGTACTGTTATTTTTTTGTTTTTATGTAAACCAGTTTTATCGATGCTCTTTCGGTGGTTCGTTCATCAATATCAAAATTCTTTTTTAGTGCTTTAATTAAAGGAGTAAGCTTTTCAAAGCCATAATTTCGAGGGTCAAAATCAGGTTTTTTCTTAATCAATAAACCCCCAACATCGCCCAAAAATGCCCATCCATCTTCGTCAGCAATATCATTTACTGTTGATGATATTAGTGCTATAATTTCTGTGTCAATTTGCTTTATAGTTTCTTTTTTAGCGTCTGGAGATTTTTCTGTTTTTTGTTTCCCAGTTGAAGTAACTGAAGTCGTTTTCTTTAGAATTTCGAGATAGATGAATTTTTCACAGGCGACAATAAATGGATTTGGGGTCTTTTTTTCTCCAAACCCAAATACTTTCATTCCTGATTCTCTCAGTCTAATTGCGAGTCTTGTAAAATCGCTATCGCTTGATACAATGCAAAATCCATCTACTTTACCACTATATAAAATGTCCATTGCATCAATAATCATGGCCGAATCGGTTGAGTTTTTGCCTGTTGTATATCCATATTGTTGAATGGGTGTAATGGCATTTTCTAACAGTACGTTTTTCCAACCCGATAAATTCGGTTTTGTCCAATCGCCATAAATTCTTTTAAAAGTTGGTACTCCATATTTTGCAATTTCTTCCATCATGCCTTTCACATTTTCTGAAGGAACGTTATCGGCATCAATTATTACTGCAAGTTTTAGGTCTTGTTTTATTTCCATATTCATTGTTTATTTGATAGTTCGAGTTTTTTTAATGGTGCGCAATGTTCTGCATATTTGATTATTGTCCGAACAAAAACAGTAATCGAGCAAAGCGAAACCATTATAGCCAATCACTTATAGTGGCGCTTCGCAATGCGTTTTTACACATCAATTGTTGTGTTTGGCAGTTCCAAAATTGCCGAAGTTTCTAATTCTTTACCCGCAATTCCTTTAATCGAACCAAATAGTACATTTATATTTTCCTGCACTCCCCAAATCTGTTTTTCTCTTGTTGCAAAGTTTTTGAATGCACTTTTCTTCTCGTAATTCAATTGTTGAATCATTGAATCATAATTCTCAATAATTCTATTGATGTTTTGAACAAACTCATTACTTGTTAAATACGAATAAAGAAGTTCCATTTTTTCCCCTTTATTCTCGTCGGATGATTTTACCGATTGAGTTTTAATTAATAGCTCCCTTAAAACAAATGAAACACTTTTTACTTCATTAAAACCACAAATCCACACCCCGTTTTTTTCTCCAAATCTATCCATATCAGTTGGGAAAGTTTCAGTAACAATTACAGCAATATCGGCTTTACAATTAATTTGGTCTTGCTTGAGTTTGTTTATCCAATCGTTCGAAAAACTTTTCGTTCTTTTACTTTCATATACTATTGTGCCGCAGGTTTTTTGAAATGAATTTATTACCGTTTGAATGCAATCAGCTCCACGAATTCCTTTTCCAACTTCATCAATACTGTCGAAAGGGTAAGTATTTTTCAGCAGTTCTTCAAGTGCTAATTCTTGAACTTCTCCTTGCATTTGCATTGAGCCTTGTTCTGCTTTTCTTTTCATTTCATCAATTAGCTTTCTTTGGTCATCAAGTTGTTTTTGATATTCTTTTTCTTTTAAAGCCATTGATTCACGTTCTTTCGCTTTTGCTTTTTCTTCTATCTCAGTTTGTTTTTCAAGTAATTCTTTTTGAACGTTAAGTTTTAAGTCCTCAGCTTTTTCTTTTAGTTCATTTTCTCTTTTTAGTAAATCAATTTCTTGCGCTTTTAATGCCCTGTTTTCTGTTTTCTTTTTATCGTTTTCTTCTTGAAGTGATTTTAATTGTTGTTCAAATGATTCTTGAGTTTGCTTTTGGATTTTTTCCGATTCTTTTGCTAAGCGCTGTTCAAGCTTTTCCTTAAAGAGTTCGTTTTCTTTTTCTTTCTTTTGTTCAAATTCCTCTTTTTCCTTCTCGAGTCCTTTACGTTCTAAGTTAAATATTTGAGCTTGTTCAGTAACCTTCCGCTCATATTTAGCCTTGAATTGAGCTTCTAATTTCCCCGAAAGGGCCTCTTCAACATCAAATTCGTGTCCACAGTTTGGACATTTTATTTTATCGTTCATTCTGTTGTGTTTTTACTCAATTATTATATCTAGTAATTTACGGATCTTTTTTGCTAATTTAAAATTTATGCCCCAAACAGTTATTTATAGGTGTTCGTTTGTTTAATAGTTTGTTGTGTTATTGTCCGGTAATCGATGTATTATGTCGCCCTTTATCAGCACATCCTGTCTTATTTTAATCTATTATCCAATAATCTAACAGTCTATTGTTATCAATCTACTACAAAATTACTCTTTCCGAATAAGTTGCATGGCATCTAATCGTACCCGTGCATTATTTATCATGGTCGATAAGGCGCTACGTTCTTCAATTGCAGTTTGAATTTCGTCTGGCCTAATGTGTTTGTTCCTTTTTTGTAATGCCGTAAGTCGATCTATTTCATGATTCAGCGTGAGTTTCATTCGTTGCAAACCTTTTGTTATTTCATTTTCGCCCATTCCTTTAGCAATTTTTGTAGCCGATGAAATCATATTTGGCAATATTGTATCTACAAATGTTTCATTTTCAAGCAAGCTGTTTATTCTGCTAGGTATTAAGTTCTTGTTGAGCATTTCAAAAGAATACATGTCTGTTACTTCTTTTCCAGTATGATCTACAATAATTCTTAGTGGTGTGTGCGGCAGAAAACGGTCAATATCGATGCTTTGTTTGCCCGCTGTTTCAAGTACAAAAAGCAACTCAAGTAGTAGGGCAGGAGTGCCGGTTCCTTGTTTGCGCTGATCTGGGTCGATGCGAATAACTCCACAGCTGGCACTACCAAATGTTGAGCTCAATACCATGTCAATTGCCCCTGTTGCCATGGGATGGTCCCAGCTAATGAAACTCACATCGTCTCTGCTAAGTGCTCGTTTTCTATCAAATGTAACTTGTATTCCTTCTTGTGGAATGGAAGGAAACACTTCAGCGTTAAATGATGCTGGATGTAACAAGTAGGTTCGGGCAGCCAGGTCTTCCATTTCTACATTAAAATGCTGAAACACTTTTGTTAAATATATTTCAAGCGCACTATCTTTATCTTCGGTTTTAATTTGTGCAATTAACTTCCTTGCTACTTCTGGCCTAAATGAGTTCATTTCTAGTAGTTTATCACGTCCGTTGGCAAGATCTTTCTTCAGTTTTTTTCGAAAGTTAGCTGTTTCAGCTATCAATGCTTCCAGTTCGGAATTCGCCTCTTCAAATGATGGTGTTTTGGAAATGCTTAGTAATCGTTCACCAAATAATTTAGATATAATGTTTCCACCTTCAAGGTTAGTGTTAAAGGCATTCAGACCTTCGTGAAACCATTTAACAAGCAGATTTTGTGGGCTGCCAACCAAATACGGGATATGAATATCGATGTCTTTTTTCTGTCCTATTCGGTCGAGGCGTCCTATTCGCTGCTCCAATAATTCGGGATGCAATGGCACGTCAAATAGTATGAGATGATGGGCAAATTGAAAATTCCGACCTTCGCTTCCTATTTCTGAACAGAGCAGTATTTGAGCACTATCAGCGTCAGCAAACCATGCCGCATTTCTATCCCGTTGTACAAGCGTGAGGTCTTCATGAAAAACGCCTACTTTATTAGCGAACCTACTTAAGGCCGATTCTAATGCTAAAACTTTTTCTTTTGAAGTGCATATCAATAGTATTTTGGCCGGATTCAGTGCTTTCATCTTCATTAAAAGCCACGCTACTCGCGGATCTTCATCAAACCAAAATTGTTGTTCGCTTTTAGTTGTTGAAGTATTTTCTATATCAGCTAAAAACTCATTTGTTGCACGTTCAATCCAAAGACTATGATTTTCTTCTTGCTCAATGGGAATTATATGCGCTATTCGTTTAGGAAATCCGCTCATTGCCAGTCGGGTATTTCGAAATACAACCCGCCCCGGACCATGTTGATCGAGCAAATCTTCGATAAGGTTATGCGTTGCTATTTCATTTTTATTGGCTAATAATGCGATTCTTTCTTTAGAGAAAATGGCTTCTAACAGCTTTATGTCTTTCGGTTTTAACGCTGTACTTAATGATAGTTTTTCAACAATAGTTGCAATGTTTTTATTGCCTTCCGATTCGTTTATAAAATCGTTGTAATTAGCGTATCGATTGGGATCGAGTAATCGAAGTCGTGCAAAATGACTTTCTACACCTAATTGCTCTGGAGTAGCAGTAAGAAGCAGCAATCCTTTGGCCACCTGGCTCAGTAATTCCACAATGCTATACTCAGTACTAACCTCGTTAACAGACCATTCGAGGTGATGGGCTTCGTCAACAACAAGCATATCCCAGTTAGCTGAAATGGCTTGTTGGCTTCGTTTTTTTGAACCGGCCAAAAACTCGATACTGCAAATTATCAACTGATTATCGAGAAAAGGATTTCCATCGGGTGCACCATCTTCAAGAGCGGCGCAACGTTCTTCATCGAAAATATTGAACCACAGGTTGAATTTTCGCAACACTTCTACAAACCACTGGTGTATAAGCGATTCGGGAACTAGAATCAGTACCCTTGATATGCGTCCACTCACCAATAAGCGATGCAGAATTAAGCAGGCCTCAATGGTTTTCCCCAATCCAACCTGATCGGATAACAAAACCCGAGGAGCAAATCGCGAGCTTACCTCATGTGCAATATAAAGTTGATGAGGGATTAAATCAATTTTTCCACCCACAAATCCATGCACTGGTGAAACACTTCTTTTATGGTTGTGATAAAGCGTTTCTCTGCGCAGGGCAAACATTTCGGGCGAATCAACATCACCTGTAAACAGCCGATCATCAACACTGTGCGTAATAGACACATCGCCAAGTTCTGCCTCATGCAATTTTCTGTTTTTCCCATAATACACATAAAGTGCATTTACCAGTTCAACTTGTTCAATTAACATGGGTTGGCCTTGTTTATCGACTATTGAATCGCCTGGTTTGAAAACAGTTCGGAGCAAAGGTGCACTTTCTATAGCATACAGTCGTACCTCGTTCGATATTGGAAAATGTATCTGTACCTTTCCTTTGCGTATCTCGCTTACAGTGCCCACTCCGAGTTCAGGTTCTCCAGAGCTGGTGTATCTTTGATTAGGAAGAAAATCTCCCATATATAATGATTCTTTTTAAGGTTATTATTATAATTCTCTATTGCGATTCTGTTCCATCTTTTTTTTCTTTTCTAAATCGAGATAAAGCTGTTCAACTTTATCTCTTGCCCATTGTGTTTTTCTTAAAAATGTTAGGCTCGATTTAATCGAAGGATTGCTTTTAAAACAATTGATATTAATTTTCATTGCTAACCATTCCCAACCATACCTCTCCTCCAGCACCTCGAGTATAGTTATCAATTTTACCCCGTGCAAAGGGTTGTTGGGCTGTTCTTTTGGTTGAATATTATTTTTCTCCATTTTCTGTTTAATTTGGCTACAAAAGTTAATAGCATGTTTGCGCTCCAACAAACGAAGCCAAGTGTTTATTCAAATTCAATGTATGCAGTTTGTTTAATATATTTTTTCATCCATTTTGGTTTAATTATTTATTTCAGCGCGCTTGATATTCTTGCGTACAATGGCTTGCGCTATGATTTAGTTGGGGATTGCGTTTGTCAGCTAACGGATGCCGTGCCGCACCAAAGTTACAGACGAGCTATAAAGCTTCGCAATCAGCACGTATACGGCAAATGAGATGTAATTTATATTATTGGCTGTTGTTCGTTTCTGTCTAATTTTTAAGCCCTTGTATTTTGGAGAGGTTTCGCCAATTTGTCCTAATCTAACGATTAGGTCTATCCCTATTCACCATCTTCATTTAAAGTTTTAGTATTTAATGTTTAGTGCATTCTCTTTTTTAAAGTTCTCATACATTGAATCGACTTTTATTATATGATTTAACCACCAATCCTTTAAAAATTTGATAATTTCTACAGGATTTGGAGGATTTTCACTTAATAAATCAATATTATACATTGCTACAGTATAGATATAGTTTCGATGGTAGGCTATATGTTCATTAATCTTAGGATAAGATAAAAGGCTCATATACTTTTCTTCTTTCTTAAAGTGTTTCAAACTATAATCTGTCATCATTGTAAGAATTCTCGCAAAATCCTCACGACTCTTTTTTAATTCGATTAAATCTACCAGTTCATTATATATTTCAAATAACTTCTTATGTTCATTATCTATCTCAGGATTATCTATTGATAATTTGTCCGATAAAACCATTTTCTCTCTCGTTTCCATATGATTATATTTTAAGTTTTTATGATTTGTTACAACTTACAATAACCAATAACGGTTGGCGCTATGTAAAGTGCAGGTGATTGAAACAGTTTAATTATCCCACGTTACGAAGCTACAAAAAAGCGATAAAGTTTCCTATGCCTTTAGAACCTGCATTTTATATTCCGCCTGTGTGCATTGGCGTTTAATTTTCGGTTTTCTGTTGTCGTTAGATTTGCTGCAAGACCTTTCATTTTTCTGCCTGAGGACAGGCACACTTATTGACAAGTTTGGCTTGCAGCGTGGCTTGTACGGCTTGATCCCGAAAACTTTCGGGATGTGTGACTGTAGCAAAGGGTTATTTTCCTGCCATTCCGTTTATAAATGTTTCAACAAAGTTTAATATCTTTTTAAGAATTCTATCTCCTGCCTTTTTCCTTTCCAATAGCGTTGGTTGTTCTCCCGATAATAAATCTAATATTTCATCTCTTAGCGGTTCCCTTTCAGCATACAAATAGCTTTCAATTAATGATTGAGTTTTGTCAACGGATAATTTTTCCTCGTTCACTAGCTTGTTAAATGCTTCTTGTTGCTCTTTACTCCAATACTTTTCAAATTCCTCCGTAATATCATCTGTATCCTCAATTACAGGCAAGTTGTCTTGTATAAATCTTTCAATAAGTTCTCGTTTGCTTCTTAATAGAGATTCTGTATTCAGTAAGTTGAAAATCTCTTTTTCTGTTTGCGCTGCATCTGCCTTTACTGTTGATTTCATTTTTATGAGCAATTGAATAATATACGTAACGTTTATTTCATCACGGTGAATTAGTTCGAGCTCGAAATCAACGTCCTCTAGGATTGATACTTTCTCTTTCTGGTGGTCGTTTTTTACTTTATCGTAAAGGTCAAGATATTTACTTTTAAAATCCTCAAACAGCTGACCGTCCATTGCTAAATCTTCCCAATTAAAATCAGAAAATGTGTCAAGCACATTCTTTAAACGCATTAATTCACGAAACGCTTTAATAAACTCTAATTCATCTTCCTCTGACACTAAACCATTTACGCTATTTACAGTTGGCGTAATTTTCAGAAGTTCAATAAATGCTGCATTGAATTTCCCCACATAATCCTCATAGGGTTCCATTATAATAACCTCTATTGCCTCTTTATTGCTAAATAGAGTTATTGCTTCATCTGTTGCTTTTTTAAGATTACGAAATACGACGATGTTCCCCTGAGATTTTTGCTCGTTTAGTATTCTATTGGTTCGAGAATATGATTGAATTAAGCCGTGATATCTCAGGTTCTTGTCAACGTATAAAGTATTTAATGGTGGACTGTCAAAACCTGTTAAATACATATTTACAACAAGTAGAATGTCAATTTTGCGCTCTTTTACTTTTTTTGAAATGTCGTTATAGTAGTTGTAAAACGAAACGCTATCTTTTGTTGAGAAATTTGAACCAAACATTTTATTGTAATCCTCAATATACTCGTCTAATTTCTCTCTGCTATGCATGTGTAAGCCATATAATGCTTTTGGCTCTTCAACAACAGATAATTCGTCAGGAATAAAGCCATTTGCATCAGCATCCTCTTCATTCGCCACGTAGCTGAAAATTGTAGCAATCTTTAAATTATGCTCTCCCGCTTCCTTTTTTCGTTGAAAAATATCGTAGTATTTAATCAGCGTATCAATACCGCTAATACAGAACATTGCCGTAAACTCCTTATTGTGAGTTTTCCTGTTGTGATTGGCTAAAATGTAATCAACAATTTTTTCTAAGCGATAAGGCGATTCCATTAACTCTCTAGTGTCAATATCTTCTACCTCAATATCTATTTCGGTTGCGCTATCTTTCTTCTTGTATCTTCCAACGTATTCAACAGAGAATTTTAAAACATTCTCATCCTTAATTGCATCCGTAATTACATATTTATGCAAGCATTCCCCAAAAAGTTCTTTGGTTGTTCGCTTACCCAATTCATTCCTTATGGCATTATCGGCAAAAATTGGTGTACCCGTAAACCCAAACATTTGAGGATTGTTAAAAAACTTGTTTATTCGTTGGTGGGTTTCGCCAAATTGTGAACGGTGGCACTCGTCAAATATGAAAACAATTCGCTCATTCTGTATTTTTTCCATTCTGGCTAAATACTTCTTTAGGCTAATTGCTGTATTTAGCTTTTGAATGGTGGTTACAATAAGCTTTGTATCATCTGAAAGTTGTTTTACTAATGCTTTTGTGTTGTCTGTTCCGTCAATACTTCCTTTACTAAAACTGTTAAATTCCTTTGTGGTTTGATAGTCCAAATCTTTACGGTCAACCACAAAAACCACTTTTTTTACTTTTGGTAAAGCGGTAAGAATTTGACTGGCTTTAAAAGATGTAAGTGTTTTGCCCGAGCCTGTTGTATGCCATATATAGCCATTGTTGTGGCTGTGCATTACCTTGTCAACAAGTAATTCAACCGCATAAAATTGGTAGGGGCGAAGTACCATTAATATTTTTTGAGTTTCGTTCAGAACAATGTATTTGCATATCATTTTCGATATGTGGCAAGGCGCTAAAAAATCGCTCGTAAAACCGTTAAGTATGTTTGTAAGTCGTTTGTTCTCCTTGTCTGTCCAATAAAAGGTTTGCTTAAATGATTGACGGTGATTGTTGGCGTAGTACTTTGTATTTACGCCATTGCTGATAACAAAAATTTGTATGTATTGGTACAATGCTGCGTTGGCACCAAAAGAATGGCGTTGATATCGGTTAATTTGATTAAAAGCTTCTTTTAGTTCAAGACCTCGGCGTTTGAGCTCAATTTGCACCAAAGGCAAACCGTTTATAAGTAAAGTTACATCGTATCGGTTTTTGTACTTTCCCTCTATGGTTACCTGATGCGTAACCTGAAATATATTTTGACACCAATGCTCGGTTTGAATAAACTCAAAGTAAAGATTCTCTCCGTTATCCCTAACAATGTGCTGTTTTTCTCTTAACGTTTTTGCCTTTTCAAATACAGAGCCTTTGCTTAATATATTAAGAACTCGCTCAAATTCACATTCAGTAAATTCTTGCAAGCCTGTACTTTCAAGAACCTTTTGGTTGTGCTTTTCTAGTTGACTTTTAAGATTGGCGATTAACTCTTTTTCGTTACTAATTTTCACAAAACTATAATTGAGCTTTTGCAGTTGCTCAACTAATTTTTCTTCTAATATTTGTTCGGGTTGTTTGCTCATTAATGAAATATATCAGCGTAAAGTTTTTCTAAATCTTGTATTTCGGTATCGGTAAGTTTTTCAAATTCTTTTTCCCGTGCTCTTTTTGATAGTAAGCCGTTGCCATTTTCTAAAAAGCGAACCAACAAAGCAATTGTATGGTCGGGCATTTCGTACTCTTCCTCTACTATCTTTTTGAAACTATCGTACTGGGTTAAATACTCTACTTCTTTAGGAATTATATCCTCTATGGTTAGGTTTACGCAGTCGAATAAAAACTCGGCTTGCTTGGTAGCATCGAAATAGCGATAAAAATCGATGGTATCATTTAACACCTCTATATTATGATCGCTGGTTTCTTTCCACTCTATAAAATCGAGCAAGGGTAACGAGTAATTCTCTAGTACCTTTCTGTAATCGTCAATTTTATCAAGAATTGCTGACGAAACGGGAAATATTATACCCTGCTGCGAAAACTTCTTTTTGCTAAGAATATGGTGGATTAAATAGCGGTGAATACGTCCGTTTCCATCTTCGAATGGATGAATAAACACAAAACCAAAAGCAATAGCTGCAGCACTTATTACGGCATCCATATTGCTTTTAAGCATCAGATTGTTGGTTGCTATCAACCCATCCATTAACGTATCAAGGTCGTGCCATTTTGCCGAAATATGGTCGGGCATTGGCTCACCTGTTACCCTATCATGTTCGCCCACAAATCCGCCTTTTTGGCGATACCCCATTTCTAAAAACCTTGGATTTTCAATAACGAGCTGTTGCAAACGATGCAACTCTGTTTTTGTTAAATCACGCATACCTGCTTGTCCAATGGCTTGCCCCCACCGTGCAGCTCGCTTACTTTTTGGATTTTCGCCCTCAATAGAGAATGAGGCTTTGGAGTCTTTAAGCAGAAGGAATGCCGATGCCCGTTGCAAGATATCTTTATGTATTGCCTTTAAATAATCGTTTTTTTGTTCGGCAAGGTTTGCCAATATATAAGTTTCGAGCTTTGGGGTTTTGTGTATTAGCGGACAAAAATTCGGTGTGCCAGGTAAATTATTTATAATGCGGTGACGGCTTGATTTCTCTCCATTTTCAATAGCAAATTGAATATTTTCATCTAACAAAGGAACATAATTTGCAACCTGCAAATCAGGAATAGGAAGTTTTATATTTAAAAGCCACTCATATAAAAACCAAAGTTTTCTGCTGTACTGTCCTAATGGCTCTTCTTGTAAAAGTATAAATGCATCATTTTCACTAATATGTTCAAATAACTTTTTAATAACAAGCAGGTTAACGCCTTCATATTTAAGGGCAAATACCAGCTGTTTATACAAAGTGTCATCAGGCATGTGTCTGGAAGTAAATACCTGCCATTCATTATTTTTGTATTGCCTTTTTTTTGAGCTAATAAGTGAAAGAATATTAGGGATGGGTGTTTCGAGATTAAAAGCCTCTATAATAGCACCATATCCAACCAGCATGCCCTCTTCAGGAGCTTTACGCCCGTGAAAAGCAGTTACTTTTAGTGAAATATGATTACTATCCATCTGTTTTGGTGAAATATGATTATTCAAAAGTAGTGAAAAACAATTATATTCGGTGAAAAACAATTATAATTTACGCTGTTTGGCGAAATCCTCTTCCTAATATACAGGAAAAATAGGTGCAAAGCTGGAATAACAGGTGCAAATTGAAACGTTATAGGAAAAACAGGTTTAATACTACACAAACATTTTTTGCAGCAAGCCTTTTTTATATTCTTGGGTTTGCTGTATTTGGGTTTCGGTATGGTTTATTTTTTCATCGATGGCGGTGAGGAAATTGGCGATGCGGGTTTGTTCTTGTAATGAAGGTAATTGTATTAATATTTCTGAAAGCATAGTAAAATGTCTTTTGTATCCTTGTTGTTCTACATTATTAAAACAAAGATTATAATATAGATACTTCAAATTATCTTGGTTTTTATTTTTCAATAATTTAGTGCCATCAGCTCCAACTATAAATTCAAAATTAATGTATTTTACAATTGTTGTGTGATCTCCAAAAACAATTACCGGGAAATCTTTAAAAACATTTTCAGTTTTGTCTGAATAACCTGCAATTAACTCTTGTCCTTGGTCTACAATTTTATATTTGCCAAATGAATTAAAGCCACTTGATTTTATTTGATATTTTTTTGTGGCAATTGTAGAAAATACCTCCCCCAACTTCTTCTTCTCCCATTTCGGAAACTCGTTTCCATTTTCATCTTTAAATCTCAATTGTCTGAACCTTGATTTTTGGGATTCACTTGATTGTCCTGATTTTTGGTTTTCTTGTTTTTCAAAATCATGGTCATCAGGCAAATCAGATAAATCATGGTTCAGACTATTTTGTGAATCAAGGTTCAGACTTTGGTTGAATATTCTTTGCATAACCCCTTTTTTGTATTGCTCTAAAAGGGTTTTCTTTTGTTTGAGGGCTTGTAGTTTTTCGTCAACTGCGGTGAGGAAAGTGGCGATTTTTTGTTGTTCGGGAAGGGTGGGGATTGAAATTTCAACTGTTGCAATATCTTCTTGCCCGATTGTTGTCATTGTTGTTGTTTTACCTCTTCGAATAAATTGCAGTCTTGCAGTATTCGTAGAAAAACAATAATACAAATAAATAGGTGAGGTTGTTTTCTGATTAGGTCTCATTCTAATTAAATGTCCATCAAAAGTCAAATCATCAATACGATTAAGGTTCACATTAGAGTATGCAATACCTTCTTTTACTAATGAAGACCTCGTAAAAAACAAATCTCCGAATTCAACTCTGTTTTTCAGAAATTCGTTTTCATCTAAAGCCACTCTTGTTAGATTATCAGGATTTATAGTACCATCAACGTACATATCTTTTACATTGATAAGTAGATATCCACTCCCTACTTTTTTAGGGTCGTTAAAGGCTCCATTGCTAAAGCCATTTTCAGATAAATTTATCAATGTTTTTGTTTCCCATTCTCCTGAAAATTCAGGAAAGCGCAATTTTGGTATATTTATATTTGTTGTTTTCATTTAAAATTGGTTGTTCATTCTAATTAATAATTTCCATAAATATTGGTTGGTTCGATTGTAGAGACGCGATGCATCGCGTCTGTACGTTGTACGTTGTGCGTTGCGTTGTAGAGACGCGATGCATCGCGTCTGTACGTTGCGCGTTGTGCATCGCGATGCATCACGTCGGTAAATCGCCCATCCATAAATATATTATTATTTTCCATGAAATTTATCATTATCCCAATTTTGTGGGTTGTTGGCAATGTATGTTTGTATTCGATTAAATTCGTCGGTATTACGGATAATATGGTCGTGAAAACGGAATTGCCATGCAAAATCGGCATGGATTTTACGGGCATTTGTTGTTACCGCCGATTTAAAACCACGAATAATTGATGCCAAATTTTTTGATTGCGGTCCGAATTTATTAATTGATTCGATTGTAGAGACGCGATGCATCGCGTCTGTACGTTGTGCGTTGTGTATCGTAGAGACGCGATGCATCGCGTCTGTACAATGTGCATCGCGTCTGTACGTTGTACGTTGCGCGTCGCATTGCGTATTGTATTCATTTTTGCCAATTATAATGATGGCGTGAAAATGGTTGGGCATTACAACAAATTCACCAAATTCCAAATTCATATCAGGGCGAATTTCAATGGTTTTCATCCATTCTGTTTCAACAATTCTACCTAATTCGTTTAATATCATTTCGCCATTTATTATTTCACCAAAATAATGTTCGCGGTTGTGGGTACAGATGGTTATAAAATAGGCACCATTTGCCCCATAATCCCAATTTTGCAATCGGGCTGATGGTATACGGTATTTATTTTGGTATTTATCGGTCATTTATTAAGCAGTTATGTGCATTTTACTATCTTCGGCAGCCATTTTCAACTGTCCCATATTTTGGGACAGTTCACTTCTTTCATTTGCGAGCTTCGTTTTTAAGGCGTTCCAGTATTTGCTAGGTCTAGGACTGCCAGTTAAAATTTCAATTACATCAATAATCGAAAAACACCATTTTTCTTGTTCGGCATCCCATAAAGTTCTTACCTTTTTGTCTTCAAATACTTGAATAGCGTTTTGTTGTTTCATTTAAAAAGGCGTTGAAATATCCAATTCTTTACAAAACTGAGCAATCGTACTATCAGTTAGTTTCATTGTTTCGTCCAATGCTTTAAGTTTATTGGCAATGGCTTCAATATCAATGTTTGGTTCGGCTTCAAACGTATCCACATACCTTGGAATATTGAGGTTATAGTCGTTCTCAGTAATTTCTTCGAGCCTTGCTTTTTTGCTGTATTTATCCTCTTCGGTACGGTTGCGATAGGTGGAAATAATTTTATCAATATCTTCTGTGCGAAGCATATTCTGTGTTTTCACTTTTTCAAAATTGTTGCTTGCATCAATAAACAGAACATCATCGGGTTTTTCTCTACATTTTTTAAAAACCAATATACAAGTTGGAATACTTGTGCCGTAAAACAAGTTTGCCGGCAAACCAATTACCGCATCTAAATAATTCTTGTCCTCAATTAAATATTTACGAATATGCTGTTCTGCACCGCCACGAAATAAAGCACCGTGAGGCAATACAATTGCCATGGTTCCATTATCGGCCAAATGGTATATCATGTGTTGCACAAAAGCATAATCGGCTTTACTTTTCGGGGCAAGTTTTCCGTACTGGCTAAAACGGTCGTCACTTGTAAACAATGGGTTTGCACTCCATTGTGCCGAAAATGGCGGATTAGCTACAATGGCTTCAAATTGTTTGTCAATATGCTGCGGATGTTCAAGAGTATCCTCTTGTTTAATGTTGAATTTAAGGTAATGTACACCGTGCAAAATCATATTCATTCGGGCAAGGTTGTAGGTAGTACGGTTCATCTCTTGTCCGTAAAAATTACTCACTTCTTTAACCTCTTTTGCAACCCTCAATAATAAAGAGCCTGAGCCGCATGTTGGGTCGTAAACCGATTTGAGTTTGGTTTTACCTGTGGTTACAAGTTTTGCCAATACCATGCTAACCTGTTGTGGTGTATAAAACTCACCTGCTTTTTTTCCTGCACCACTGGCAAATTGTCCTATCAGGTATTCATACGCATCGCCTAAAACATCTCGTTGAGACGCATCGCCATGCGTCTGTACATTCTCAATTTGAAAGTCAATTTTGTCAAGGTGCGATAGCACTTTTGCAATAATCTCATTTCTAGCTTCGGGCGTTTTCCCAAGTTTTGTACTGTTCAAATCCATATCCTCGAAAAGGTTGTCAAAATCCTCTTCGCTTTCTGTACCCATTGTACTGAGTTGGATATTGGTAAGAATAGTTTGAAGGTCGCCAAGTATAAAATTGCTTGTGGTGCCTGAGCCTGTTGTGCTCACTGAGCCTGTCGAAGTGCCACGTTTTGCAATTTCGCTAAACAATTCGGAAGGTTTCAGAAAGTAGCCTAATTTTTCGAGTGATTCTTCCTTTATGGCTTCAATAAAAGTTAGCCCTTGCGAGCTATTTTCGTCAATTTCCCGATAGTTTATTTTGTCTTGCTTAAGAATTGAGTTTGCATAAATCTCCATCCGCTCAGCCAAATACTTATAAAAAATAAATCCGAGAATGTAATCTCGGAACTCGTCAGCATCCATTTTGCCTCTTAAAGTATTGGCAATATTCCAAAGCTGTTGTTCTAATGCTTTTTTTTGGTCTTCGCTCATTATTGTATTTCTTGTTTTAAAGGCTTAAATATACTCAAATTCTACTGTGCGGTGGTTTCTTCGTATTATAATCTTATTGCAGCAAATCTCTCTTTTTCGTTTTTCTTACAGTTGTTGGTAACGTTTAGTGTATGATTTAGTAAGGGATTGCGGGTTTCATCCCTGTCAAGATACAAGAAAGTTGAAACGGGCTACAAGCCCTGAATTTACTGCTGGTTCGGCAATTATTTTTATACATTGTTATGGGCTGGCTTTTTATCCTATGATATTATGGTTTTTATTTTTCTCATTAATAATACTCTCCAAATCCTTAAATTTAAAATCCTTTTTTATTGTTTTCTTGTCAATGTCCTCATAGATCAAAGTGAAATTTAAAAGAGTATTTTTGTCCCGCTTATGTGCATCCTTATATTGAAAAAAGATTTCTTTTTCTTTACCCTCGCCAATATATTGAAACGGTATATCTATTATAAAATCATTAGGATTATTTTGTACAACTTTTATAATTCTCGCTATTTTCCCATTGTTTATTAAGTTGGCATAGATAATATCTCCATTGTAATTATCAAATTCAATAACTAATTTTGGGTCAATCTCTGTCTGTCTTTGAGTTAGAGCTAAGTCATTTTGTTGTTTTAAGAAATCTTGTTCCTCCTTTAAAAGTTCAACTTGATTTTTTAGAATCTCTGTTTGAATAATGCTTTGTCTTGCAATGGTGTCTAGATTCGAAATCTGTCGTTGAAGATCTACATCTTTTTGGAAAAAGGTGAAGAATGCAAATATTGCTGCTGGAATGGAGATGAATGCTGCAATTGCTTGTATCCAGTCAGTTATTGTTGGTTTATTTTTTTTTGTCTTTGTCATTAGTCTGTGTTTTGTGTCTGATTAAGCTTGCCCATACCGCGTGTTAACGCCTGGCATTCTTTCCTCTTAGTCTTTTAATAATTCAATCCAAAAACCCAAAGAGGAATCACATTGCGATAACCATATTCTATATCATCTTTTACAATAAATGATTTACTATCCTTTTCAATTTGATTCTGTTTTTTATTTTTGCCTCCAACTTCAAACGTATAATTTTCAATTACGAAATCTGCTATTTGCGAAGATATTACTTCATTTTTCACTCGCATTTGATTGAAAAAGAACGTTTCTCGCAAGTTTCCAATATTTGATTTTTCTCCAACCAAGTTGAAATTTATATTTGTATTATCTAAGTAAACTTTATCAACTTTTCCTAATCCTCGGATTCCACTCGTTTCATTTCGTAACTGCGCAATAAGTCCTGCCTTTTCCATATATGAGAAATAATCGTCTAAAGAATTCCGACTTACACTAATCATTTCAGATATTTTAGTAAAATTGGGTTTAAATGGCACGCGTTCAGCAATTATGGAAAGCAATCGTTTTAGCTTTCGACTTGTTCCAACATTTAGGTTTGCATATTGTGGAATATCCGATTCCAAGGTTTGAACAATAATTTGGCCTAAACGTAAATCCATTTCATTTTCTATTCCAAATGGATAGTATCCTCGTTTTAAATAGTCATTAAATAGTGGTAATGGATGTTGAATATTTTCAAGTTTTACTTCATTGTTTATGATTTGCTCTAAAGTATAGACTTCGGTATCATAATTTTGAAATAATTTTAAATATTCACGAAATGATAATCCTTGTAATTTGTAAATAATTGCCCGACGGCTTAAATCGGCAGAACCTTTAAGTATGTCAAGTACAGAAGAACCCGTAAAAACAACTTTCAACGTAGGAAATGAGTCATAAATGTTTTTTAGTTCTCGAGACCAGTCGGTGTATTTATGAATTTCGTCAATAAATAAATATTCTCCTGCATTTTTATAGAAATCATCCGCTAAATCAAAAAGTCTGTTTTCGCCAAAGTACATATCGTCTGCGGAAACATATAACGCTTTTTTGCTGTCTAAATTTTCCTTGATATGTTGCAAAATCATTGTCGTTTTGCCCACTCCACGAGCACCAATAATTCCAATCATTCGACTTTCCCACGAGACTTTGTCATACAAATAACGTTTAAAATCCGTTGTCGTACTTTGTAAGAGCGTTTCAAATTTCTGATATAAAGTTCTCATAATTTTTCATTGCTATTTTTACAAAGATACAAAAACGCACAACGCATTCAACACTAAACCTATAAAATTGTTGAATCTAATGTGCAGTATGAATTTTTTGCTTGGCGTTTAGCGGTTTTACTATATGCTGTTGCCGATTTCGTCCGTCAGCTGACGGATGTCGTGCCGCACTGAGGTTGCAAAAGAGCTTAAATGCTGCGCAATCAGCACGAAAACGGCAATGAAACATAGCGACTTGTTGTGCTTTCGTGCTTTATTTTAAACAATTTGGAAGCATTTCTAAAAATCCTATACAGTTGTCATAATTCAATTCGTAATAATTTACTCCCAAATTTATTGTCTCATAGTATCTGGCTTGGTTTACTTTATAATATTCCTCTGATGATATTTTCCAAAAATCACGACCCAATTTCTCCGTGATAAACCACTTTTCAATTAATCTTGCAGCCCTTCCGTTTCCATCTCGAAATGGATGAATATGTGCAAATCTTAAATGTATCAACGAGGCAAAGTAAAAAACCTCTTTCTCGTTTAGGTTTGAAGAAATCAATTCTTCAATATCCTTGAAGTATGTTTTCATTTCTTGGTCAACAAATTCAGGTTCAATTGCCATGTAGGCTAATCCTGATTTGCCAAAAACTCCAACTTGCTCAATCCTATATTTTCCTCTTTTGCTCTTAATCAGCAAAGTCTCTGAAAATATTTTATGACAAGTCAATAAATTAGTCTCATTCAAATTATTTTTTTGAGCAAATTCGTATGCCTCAATCAAATCCTCAATTTCCTCTATCTCTTTTCCAACCTTGAATTTATCTTTATTCAATTCATAGTTCATATAAGAGTTTAAATCAATACTATTCCCCTCAATATTTGAAGAATAAACCGCAGATGATTTTGTCAAATAGTCAAAACCCCGTTTGTTTTCAGAAAAATCAAAATCCTGAATTAATCTTGGAATTTCATGTCCAATTTCCTGAATATAAGTGTCTAAATATTTTTTTTCTGTTATTCTCATTTAATCAAATTATTTAAACACAAATATACTCATTATTAATGTCAAATCCTTATGGTAGTGCAGTTTCCAAGCATGAAGCACAACGGTTTGCGGTATGATAAGTTGCCGATTGCGGGCGATTTTCTGTCAAGTTACACAAAAGTTGAAACGGGCTACAAGTCCTGGATTTACTGCTGGTTCGGCAATTATTTTTATACATTGTTGTAGCTAGTTATTTTTTCAAATATTCCATTCTTGGTTTTGTCATCTGAAAACTCTGTTTCAATCTTACATCAATATTTTCCTCCGAACCATAATCATTTATTGATTTTAAATGGTTTGATCGAACTTTTGAACTGTATGTATTGGGGTATGATTTGATATTTATCATACACTCCAATTGCAGTGCATCCTACCCCGCTAGTTTGGTAGTCGAAATTGAACGTTACGCCATCCGATTTAACCAATTGATAGGTGTATTTTGCCTTTGACAAATTTTCCGTACTGTAATTATAGCAATTGAAATTAAATGGTTCATCTGCCGAAAATTCAATTCCGATTCCTTCAGCATTTGTCAGTCTCACATAGCGGTTGTCTGTGCGCAAGCCGCAATCCTGAGGAATCAAATATGGTACAAACATCTCATCAACTGTCGACTGATACTGCCCAAAGCGATAGCCGGTTTTACGATCGGGATAATTCTCCTGCGACCCACGTCCAAACCATTTTACATTTTGCATTTGATCATTGAAAACCCATTTGGTTCCGATGCGTGGCAACGACATGGGCATTTTTCCATTAGGATCAATGGTGTGCTGTAAACTAATTCCACCATCGGGCGAAATCGTATAAATCATCTCATTATCGAAGCCTGCTCTACTTGCATTTCCAAAAAGATCGATTTCACGAACAGTGACAATTACATTTTCATTCTTATTCTCCACCCTAAATGATTCAAGTCTTGACTTCATATTATCCAGACCAATGGAATACCATGCGTTAGCAACCATCCTTCCGTAACCATCGGTTCTAGGAAATACATTAACCGCAGGAACGGTCCAGTCGTCCAGTTCATTCGCCAGAGGAGCTCGCCAAACATTGAGTTGCACTCCCTGCTTCAGCAGTTCTGTACCCATGTATTTCATGGAGTGCAGTTGTCCATCGGCTTTATTAAAGGTGTAATCGAAATTTACTCCAGATACCGTTAAATGTTGCTCATTATCTGACACTTTTAAAGAATTGGTCTGATGCTGTACCAATTTTTTATCGGCAGGAACAATCCATGGCATTTCCAACTGATCCCAACACATTTCAAAACCCTTCGGTGCCCATTGTGCAGCTTCTTTAGAGTGAAAACCAACTGTTACCAAATAGGTTGCAGCGGCTTTTAGCTGAGGCTTTTGAATAGGAAGTACGTAGATCTTTTCGGCTTGTGGATCCACATCCACCTCCAATTTTCCGGACGCTATTGTTATTCCGTTTTCCTCCAGATTCCAACGTGCTTCAAAGGCATTGGTATTGATAAAAAAGTTTCGGTTCTGCACTTCAATTTCCATTTTTTCGGCGTTGCTCCACTTTACAGAAATGGGTTGGGCCGATTTTTTCATTTGCCACATTTCGGGCTGTGGAACCCGATCGGGAAAAATACTTCCATAGGTACGCGCACCAATTCCATAGCTAAAGAATTCGCCGTCGGTTTGCTCCTGTTCAAAATCAAGCCACAAAGCTGCACTATTTTTCAAACCTGGTTTTGCAGTAAATAAATCGTTGACTTCAATCGCTTTTGGAAAAACACCCACCTGATCGATAATGGCATCACACAAATAACTGGAAGTGTGCTGACCATGTGTCTCGGTATTCTTGCCTATATTAAGAGGAAAAGGGAAATTGGTTATGTTACCAGTGACGGATTCTTCAGCCACCTTTTTGTTGTCGATAAATATGGAAATTGATTTCCCGTCATAAATACCTGCCACATGATGCCAGTTTTGAGTCCAATCTTTGGGTAATTCACCCCTGACAGCAGTTTTTTTCGAAGTATAGATATAGAACTCAAGCGAGTGGTCACCAATTTGCTGCAAACCAAATTGATTGTTACCTTTGGTAAGCAGTGTTCCACCCATTTTCATTAAATCGCGTGGAAAAACCCAAAACGATACCGTTAGTTCGTTACCCGATATTTCAATATTTTTATCCTGATAAACTTCCACCCACTGATCGTGACCATTCAGATCAATACCTTTTCCATTGTGTCCAGCAACCAGTTTGGCGGGTCCCATGATGTGAGTTGCTATATTGTTGGGTGAAGAATCGGTCAATTTGCGAACGGGCTCGCGCAAACCTGGACTCACGAAATCCCAGATTGCTCCACCCATAATGCGTGGATACTCGTAAATTACATCCCAATATTCGTCCAGTCCACCGCCTCCATTTCCAGCTACCGATAGGTATTCGTCCATAAACGATGGTCGTGAATCAACACTTTCGGGAACCATCCCCACTTGGTTTTTGAGCTCAAAAGGTGAAGCGTAACGAGGACCAATAATCTCTTCACAAGGGTGTGAAAAGGCATTTCCGCCATACATCCAAGAACGGGTCGTGTCGTATTTTTTTCCTTCTTCAATTACGGCACAAATATTTTTCCCTTCGCCACTTTCATTTCCGGCGCTCCAAAACAGAATACTGGCATGATTCCGGTCGCGCAATACCATTTTGCGAACCCGGTCACGATACATGGGCTCCCATTCAGTTTTATCGCTTAAATATTCAGTTGCATGAGCTTCATTTCCAACTTCATCAATAATATAAAAACCGTATTCGTCGGCCAACTCCAGGTATCTTGCAACCGGAGGATAATGTGAGGTCCGTATGCAATTGATATTGAATTGTTTCAGTATTTCAAAGTCTTTCCGGATGGTCACTTCGTCCATGGTGTGCCCCAAATCGGGATGTTGCATGTGCGAGTTCATGCCGTTCAGTTTAATGGCTTTTCCGTTCAGATAAAAAACCTGATTGCGAATTTCAGTCTCTTTAAAACCTATCCGACCAGCAATTACCTCTTCGGGTTTTCCTTCACTATTAATTAACTCCATGGTTAACCGATAGAGATTGGGCGTTTCGGCCGTCCACTTGTTTGGATTTTTCACCAAGGTAGAAACATTGATAACTTGCTTATTATCAGCATTTATTTGCACTGTATCAGAAGTGAAATTCTGAACCAACACATTCTGTGCATTAAACAGCGAAGTGCGAACTTTATAGTTGTGTTTGTCTGTTTTCGATTGGTTGTTTATCGTAATCTGCAAATCTAGTTTTGCATTCTCATAGTTTTCGTCCAGATCTGTAGTGGCATGCCAGTCGAAGAGATGCACATCCGATTTTGCATACAACCAAACATCGTCGAAAATACCAGCCAGACGCCAATAGTCTTGACTTTCGAGATACACCCCAGCTGAATATTTCATCACGTTCACGGCAATGGTGTTTTTCCCTGGCTTCAGGAAACTGGTAATATCATATTCAGCAGCCTCGAATGCACCTTCGTTGTATCCAACTTCCTGTCCGTTGATCCAGATAAATGATGCCGAAGCAGTTTTTTCCATGCGCAAAAAAATACGTTTGCTTTTCCAGTTCGCCGGTAAAGTAAATGATTTACGATACGAGCCAGTAGGGTTGTATTCGCGGGGAACAAATGGCGGGTTGGCGCGAAACGGTTGTGCAACGTTTCGGAACAAAGGATCGCCAAAACCCTGCATTTCCCAGTTGGACGGAACTGTAATATCAGACCATTTCTGATCGTTAAAATTTGGTGCGAAAAAATTGTTGGGTGTACCTTCCGGAGTATTGGCAAAATGGAATTTCCACTTTCCATTCAACGAAAGTACATTTTCAGACTTCGATTTCTGAAGATTTAATACTTCACCAACCGTTTTAAAAGGAATACAAACCGTGTGACCTTCAGTCTGGTTGATTTCAAATACCTCTGTATTTTCGATGAAAGGATAAATGTTCGCAAATTTCGATTGCTGTGCTGACAATGTAAAACTTGCCAGAGTGATAAATAAACCAACTATTTTTTTCATTTTCTATTACGTTTTTATTTTGATGGATGACTATATTTTTTCTTGTCCTTTAGCGTTTTTGTAAATTTCAATTGTGAGTCAGAGAACACAAATCCCTTCTCTTTGAGCTTTTTTTCAGAAATTTATTTACAGCTTCTAAAAGTACTTCTTTAGGTTTCATGTCAATATTTAATCTTTGTGTGCTCCGTCTGTATAATTCTGACTAACGGTAAAATTTTAAAATACAAATTCATTGAAATTCAACATTTTAAAATTTCGTTAGCTAAAGTAGTCAATAATCCAAAACCATAATTGATAATTTTGTTTGTTAATCAATTTTGGTAATTATAAGGAGAATTGGCTACAACTCGTTTATATCAACAAATACATATTAGTTTTTGTGATGAACCACGTATTTGCAGTATTCTTCTTTTCGAAAAACGAAAAGAGAATACCTGTTGTTAGGCGATAATCATTTTTTTGTTCTTCATAATGTTGATAATCGAATCAACAATCATATCGTCGCTTAGGGTCGAGTAGTTATAAATAATATCATAATCGTTGTTGTTGAGTTCGCGGCCAGCAATGTGTTCAACAAAAAGGTAACGTTGGCGGTCAATTTCGAGCACATAGTCGCGGGCATCGGGATAGGTCATGTTGCTGATTTTCATAATGCGGTTGATACGCCACTCAAGAGGGGCTTGCAGTCTAATCGACAAGCTGGCCGGAATATCGCTAACCAAAAGATTGGCGCCCCTGCCCACTATAATACAATGTCCTTTCACGGCAATATCCCTCATAAAACCCACCATGTAATCAATAACCAATTGATCTTCTGAGTCGTAGGATTTCTCAGTCGAAAAAGCTGTCGATATTTCATGTAAACTTGCACGGGCCTCTTTTAGGAAAACACTTTTCACGGCATCGGGGCTCAGGCTCAGCTCATCGGCTGCTTTCTGAACAAATTCTTTGTTAAACCATCGCCATTCGATGTTGTTTTTATTTTTATCGGACAAATAACTGTAGCCGGTTAAAATTTTCGACAGTTTTGTCGCAATCCGGTTGGAGGAGCAACCACATTCACGCGAAATAGTAATTACTGGACCCGCTGTTGATTCCATAATCCCGTTGTTTTCGCTGTCCTTTTTCATCGATTTTATCAAAAATCTTTTCATACCTTAGTGTTTTAAGTGTTTTATTATTAGCTGTTTATTTTTATATTCCATTTCAAAAAGTTGTAAGGAAATATTCTGTTTTGATTTTAGTTTCAATATAGTTGGTTTTTCTGTTAGTATCACAAAAAACATATGATAAAGTAAAGAAAAAACTGATTTTTTTGCATGACTAAATTCCATAAAACGATAACCATCTAAAATTTAAGCTGATAAATTAATTTTGTAAGTGCAACTTTATTATTTTTGATCAAACTCAACCGATTTTCGTATGTTCTGTTTTCAAGGAATATAATATTCAGCATTACCAAAGGCATACACACGACAATAAATATTTAATTATTAACCAATTACATCATTATAATGACACACTTTTCTTTTAAGTTAAAGCTGATGTTTTTGGCTGTTTTTACTATTTTTGCAACCATGAACAGTTTTAGTCAACAAGAACGGGCCAATATTCCCGATAAGTACAAATGGAATCTCGCCGATATTTATCAATCGGACGAGTCCTGGCGTGCTGCTAAAGATCAGATAGCCTCACGTTTAGATGAGGTGGTAAAATATCGTGGCACTTTAACACAAAACGCCCAAAACTTACTCCAATGCCTTGAATATAATTCCAACATATCGAAAGAAGCAACCAAACTTTTAATTTATGCCAGCATGAATTCCGACCTCGATACCAGAGTGATGAAGTTTAATGGCATGCAACAGGAATTGCAACAACTTTTTTCAGATTTTGGAGCAAAAGCGGCTTTTATCGACCCCGAAATATTAAGTGTTGAATGGGAAGTGATTGACAGTTTTATTAAATCGGAACCTCAGCTCGAAGTTTATCGTATGGGTTTAGATGAGCTTTTCCGCACCAAAAAACATACCCTTAGCGAAGCCGAAGAGCGAATTTTGGCTTTGTCGGGGATGGTTTCGGGTACAGCTCAATCGGTTTTCGGAACTTTCTCAAATGCCGAAATACCACAGCCCGAAGTTACTCTATCGAACGGCGAAGCCGTTAAGCTAAATAGCGCATCTTATAGTCAATATCGTGCATCGTCAAACCGTGCCGATCGTCAATTGGTGTTTGAAGCGTATTGGGAAAACTATTCAAAGTTTAAAGCAACTTTTGGTGAAATGCTTTATGGCAATGTGAAATCGGACATGTTTTACGCCAAAGCACGGCACTACGAATCGTCGCTCGAAGCGGCATTATACCCCAACAATATTCCGGTCGAAGTATATCATTCATTGGTCGAAAACGTGAACAAAAACCTCCCGGCCTTTCATCGTTACCTCGATATTAAACGCCGAATGATGGGTGTTGATACCTTGAAATACTTTGATATGTACGCCCCGGCCGTTGCCGATGTCGATCTGAAATTTACCTACGACGAAGCCATTAATATTGCGATTGAAGCTTTGAAACCACTGGGTGATGAGTATGTTAGCGTAGTGAAAAAAGCAATCAACGAACGTTGGATCGATGTTTATCCAACTCCAGGAAAACAATCGGGTGCCTATTCAAACGGCGCATTTTACGATGGGCATCCTTACATTCTGCTCAACCACACCAATTTGTACGACGATGTTAGTACCATGGTGCACGAAATTGGCCACACCATGCACAGTTATTTCTCGAACAAAAACCAGCCTTATCCACTGGCCGATTATCAGATTTTTGTTGCCGAAGTAGCCTCCACTTTTAACGAGGTGTTGCTGTTTAATTATATGCTCAATAAGGTTGAAGACGACGATGTAAGGCTTTCATTACTAATGAACTGGCTCGATAGTTTTAAAGGAACGCTGTTTCGTCAAACCCAATTTGCCGAGTATGAACTGAAAATTCACGAAATTGCCGAAAAGGGCGAACCCCTTACTGGCGACGAGTTTTCGGATATCTATGTCGAACTGGTTAAAAAATACTACGGTCACGACGAAGGTGTTTGCTACATCGACGATTACGTGAGCATGGAGTGGGCTTTCATTCCTCATTTTTACTACAATTTTTATGTTTATCAATACAGCACCTCTTTTACGGCATCAATTTCGTTGGCCGAAAAAGTAATGAGTGGCGACAAAGAAGCACTTCAACGTTACCTGAAATTTATTTCGTCGGGTGGATCCGATTACCCCATTGAATTGCTCAAAAAAGCAGGGGTCGATATCACCAATTCCGAACCTTTTGATAAAGCCATCGAATCGATGAATAAAGTAATGGATGAGATTGAAACGATTTTGAATAAGAAAAAATAGAAAATTGCAACTTAAACATCATCAAAATATTAAAGCTTAATTGATATGATTACTCCGTACAAACGAATATTGTTAAAACTCTCGGGCGAATCGCTGATGGGTTCACAAGGCTATGGTATCGACAGTGAAAAGCTCGAAATTTATGCCCAACAAATTAAAGAAGTAGTTGATGCCGGAATTCGGGTTGGGATTGTAATTGGAGGCGGAAATATTTTTCGGGGGCTGAGTGGTGCCACAAAAGGTTTCGACCGCGTAAAAGGCGACCAAATGGGCATGTTGGCTACGGTTATCAACAGCTTGGCCTTACAGTCGGAGCTTGAGAAAAAAGGCGTTGCTGCCCGTGTGCTTTCGGCCATTGGAATGGAACCCATTGGCGAAGTTTATTCGAAGCAAAAAGCCATTGAAGCGCTCGTACGCAGCGAAGTAGTTATTATGGCTGCCGGCACTGGCAATCCATTTTTTACTACCGATACTGCTTCGGCTTTGCGTGCCATTGAAATCGAAGCCGATGTAATGCTTAAAGGTACCCGCGTTGATGGTATTTATGACGACGATCCGGAAAAAAATCCAAATGCCAAAAAGTTCGCAAAAATTAGTTACGACGAAATTTACGATCGTGGATTGAAAATTATGGATCTTACGGCCACCACCATGTGTATGGAAAACAATATGCCAATTATTGTATTCGATATGGATACCCCAGGAAATTTGAAAAAGGTGCTTACCGGTGCTGATATTGGCACTTTGGTTTATCAAAAATAAGGGTGAAAATATTTAATCTTTTTTAGGCTCCGCTTGTTCAAGTTCCGGAGCCTTTTTTTGGCTTCGGGTGTACAAATCGAGGGTAACAATCATGGCCGTGAAACCCCAAAACGGAATGGCTGCTTTATCGGTATCGAGAAAGTTGTTTAGAAAAGCATGAATATAGTAGGTTGATAAAGAAACAATAGCAGAAATTAGAATGGTTTTTATTCGTTTATCATCGGTTCGCGAATAGGCCATAACTGCCGTGTAAAAAACGATTAAAATTACAGCTATAAAAGTAATAAAGCCCAGTAAACCTGATTGCGATAAGGCGCCAAGGTATTCGCTGTGAGCATTTCCTCCATCGGCATAATTGGTGCTAATAAAAGTACGTTGGCTGGTGAGTTGATAAGGTGCGTATTTCATTGCATAAGTGCCGGGACCCCAGCCAAATACAGGGCGTTCTTTGAACATCATTATGGCACAATGCCAACGGTTAATGCGTTCGAGGTTCGAAGCATCGGTTGAAATGTTGGTCATTGATGAAATGTGTTCCATTAAATCGGCCGACGATTCGGTTGAATTGCTTTCGAGTTTACTCAGTATGGGTTTCTGAAAAGTGAAAAGAATCAGGAACAGCGATACTGTTACAATTGCTATCGTTTTGAATTTTATTCTCAGTTTAAGAATCATCCAAATACCTGCTCCTATTACTAAACTGAGCCAGGCAGCCCTGGTGTATGAAAAAATTTCGGCCATCATAAAAAAGGCCAGCAAAATCCAAATCCAAACCCTTCGCTTTAAGGGTATCCATTTGGCAAAAGAAAAACCAATTAAAAAAGGAATAAACATAGCCAACACAGCGCCATACGAGGTGTGATCTTTGAAAAAAGGATTCATTACCCAATGCGCCGCTTTTTGGTTGAAAATTCCGTACCCGGCTAACCTTACCACGCTGTAAATTATAACCGGCACAAATGCGATGGTAAACAGCCAAACAAAGCTCAGCATGTTTTTCTGATTGCGACTAAAAAGATTAGAAAGTATAAAATAGAAAATAAGAATGTAGAGGAATGTTATGAAAGTAGCTTTGATTGAGACGATTGGTAACGAACTGGTTATGGTTGTAAGCACCAACCATCCCAAATAGGCGTAAATTGCAATTGAAATTGGATGGCGGGTGAGTTGCTTATCTAAACGTTTTCCTCTGGCAAACGAAAGGATAATCAGCAATAATAATCCCGCCAAAACAGGTTCGGTAGGTATAAACATATCGAATGATAAGCCGTAAATAAGCTTATTGAGTGGTATCGATAAGGGCGCGAAGAAAACCGATAACCATATTAACTTATTGTACGAAAAGAACGCCGTTAAAATAATCATTAAAGCAAGTGGCAATAAAATTCCCAGCAAGGTTTCTTTTCTCAAGAGTAACCAGGAATTAAACAGCACGAATGCCAACGAAACAGTGTAAAACAAAATAAGTTTTACCCATTTGGCGGGTATTTTGCTATAAAGTTGACTTATCTTCACGAATATAATCGATCAATGAAACCATTACTATTGAGATGAAACCTGCTGCAAATGCTGATAGCAGAACAATGAGCCATCGAATTGGGTAGGCCTTTTTATCGGCAGGATAGGGGCGTTCAACTACTTGGGTAAAGGTAATGTTTTGCATCCCGAACAACATGGCTTTATCGTAACGACGTTGAAGCGTATCGGCTAAAACCTCGTTGGCGATAATCAGTTCTTGGTATTTTCGTAATTGGCCGCCTTTGTCAACCAGTTGTTTCATGGCTTCCTGAGCTGGTTTACGGTCGCCTCCGCGGGCTGCAGCTTCCAATAGTCCCAAGGTTGCACTTTCGGCCTGCGCTTTGTAATCGACTAAACCAGTTTCTTTTCTAATATTTTCAATGATATTAAAAAGCGAATCGAGTTCCATGTTTTTGCGTTCAAGAGCCGTTTTTGCCCTGTCGGCCCATTCGAGATACCTTTTGTTTTTCTGTTGAAGAATCGACTCGTTCAAGAATACAATCAATGAATCGGCCATTTGGGCTGCCCTGTTAGGGTCAACATCCATCACCGAAATCTCAATGGTTTCAAGGTCGGTTTTCTTATATTTGATGTTTTGATTGTACTGGTATAAAATGTAGGTTTTATAAAGCTTGTCGTCGCGGTTGATTTTGTAAACTTCATCGAGTCGGAAAGCATCGATTAGTCTGAATTTGATATCGATCGACATCAGAAACTCCAGCAAATGTTCGCTTTCTGATTCTTCGCTTGCCTCATCAATGTTCATGGGATAAACCCTTGCTGTTGATTTAAATTTCGGTTTGATAAATATTGGCCCCGATATAATTGCCGATACAACAATTGCGATTGACACAATAATCACAATGTGAGTCTTCCATTTCCATATAGAATTAAAGATTCGCTTGTTATCAAAAAAGTTCTCCATAGAATTATATTATCGTTAGTCTGTTTGTGTGAACGAAAGTATGTGGCTTTTATTGCTCCACAATTAGCAGAAAATAGTTTTTCTTGCCTTTCTGAATTAAAATATATTTTCCGGCTATTAAATAGGCCGAATCAATGTTGGCATCAATGTCCGAAACTTTATCTTTATTAATGGCCAGTCCGTTTCCTTGAATGGTACGGCGCAGCTCGCCTTTTGATGGAAAAACGGCTGCATTCTCGGTTAATAAATCCATAACAGGTACACCGGCTTCAATTTGTGTCTTCGAAATCACAAACTGTGGAACACCCTCAAAAACAGCAAGGAAAGTACGTTCGTTGAGTTTTTTTAGTTGCTCGGCTGTACCTTTCCCGAAAAGAATTTCAGAGGCTTCGATGGCGGCATCGAGATCGGCTTTTGAATGAACCATAGTGGTAAGCTCATCGGCCAAACGTCTTTGTAAAATTCTGTTGTGTGGAGCTTCGCGGTGGTTGTTAACCAAGGCTTCAATTTCTTCTTTCGAAATTAGGGTGAATATTTTGATGTACTTCTCAGCATCATCGTCGGAAGTATTTAGCCAAAACTGGTAAAATTGGTAAGGCGTGGTGCGCTCGGGATCGAGCCAAATATTGCCACTTTCGGTTTTCCCAAATTTACCACCATCGGCTTTGGTTATTAGTGGGCAGGTAAGCGCAAAAGCGTCGCCACCCGAAACACGCCTGATCAGCTCTGTTCCGGTAGTGATATTCCCCCACTGATCGGAGCCACCCATTTGCAACTTGCAATTTTTATGTTGGTACAGGTACAAAAAATCGTAGCCTTGTACCAGCTGATAGGTAAATTCGGTAAACGAAAGACCTTCGCGTGCGTCGCCACTGAGTCGTTTTTTGACCGAGTCTTTGGCCATCATGTAATTCACGGTAATGTGTTTCCCAATGTCGCGAATAAAATCAAGGAAGGTGAAGTTTTTCATCCAATCGTAGTTGTTCACCATTTCGGCATGGTTGGGCTGGTCGCTATCAAAATCGAGAAAACGGCTTAACTGATTTTTAATGCATTCCTGATTATGGCGCAATGTTTCTTCGTCGAGCAGGTTTCGCTCAGCGTTTTTCATCGATGGATCGCCAATCATTCCGGTAGCGCCACCCACTAAAACAATGGGCTGGTGACCTGCAACCTGAAAATGTTTCAACATCATTACACTTACCAAGTGGCCAATGTGCAACGAATCGGCCGTAGGATCAATCCCAACATAAGCCGATGTCATTTCCTTTTTTAATTGTTCATCGGTACCTGGCATCATGGTGTGAATCATGCCCCTCCATTGAAGTTCTTCCGTAAAATTCATTTTTGTAATCCTTTGCGCAGTTTGTAAATCAAAAACCCTTAATGTATTAAATGGCGGGCAAAAGTACTAAAATATATAATGTAGTTAAAATGAATTATTAGCAATGGAGTATTTTATTTTTTGAAATCTAAGTCTGATGTCCAATTAAAACGCTGATTAATAATTATAGTATCAAACGAATTTTGCTTTAATTGTAATGAAACCAGCGTTTTGCATTCAGAATTTCATTTTCTTTTACCTGGTAAATCAATTGGCGTTTTTTGTTAATCCATCGAGACCATAAGCCGTTATATTTAAATTGTAAAGGTTCGGGCTTGCCAGTTGCAGTTATATTATCTGTGGAATAAATTTAATCATAACAAGTGAATGGTTTGCTACTTTTGTGGATTCCTCGTCGGGTCCATCAAAGTATTTCTTTTTCTCTTTTACTTCTTCAAAAAACGACTGGATAAATGGGAAAGTGTTAATAACAACACCCCGTAAAGGAGCATAAAGTGCCGATTCCTGCACATGTTTTTCGGGAATAACAGGGATTGTTTCGTTAACTTTCCCAATTAATACCAATACGATGCCTAGAATAAATGCCGACTTCAGAAGTGCAAATCCAAAACCCAATAAGCGGTTAATGAAATTAAGTTTTATGGTTTCGATGGCTTTTTCAACAGCTTTACCAATAAAATGTACCAGAATGATGATGAGGAGAAAAGTGACAACAAAAGCAATAATATGCACATAATTGTTGTTCAGGTTTAATTTTTCGATCAAAAAAGTTTCGCTTGCCCCTGATAATTCAATAGCCCCCCAAACACCGGCTATAAGAGCAATCAATGAAGTTATTTCGTAAATAAAACCTTTCACAGCACCTCTTATCGCTGAAATAACCAGCAGTACAATTATGATAATATCAATGTAATTCATTTTTTTGAACTTTGACTATTCACAAAAATAAGATATAATATACAGGGATAGCAATTATAGAAGATTTTTTTTGTTATTTTGCAGCACCTAAGAAAACTTCAACTACATGATGCGATTTTTTAATTACAGTATTGAGAAGTTATTTACTTTACGGTACAAAAAATACGAATATTTTAGTCAACATCCCTTTGAGCAACAAGAAGATGTGCTTCTTTATCTTTTAAAAAAAGCGCGTAAAACCGAATGGGGTAAAACCTATAATTATCAATCAATAAAATCAACTTCCGACTACGCATCTAAGGTGCCATTAACCGATTATGAGGAGCTTAAAATCTTCATTAATCGCATGGTTGAAGGTGAAAAAAACGTGTTGTGGCCGGGCAGTGTTAAATGGTTTGCCAAGTCGTCGGGTACCACCAACGATAAAAGCAAGTTCATTCCAATAAGCAAAGAGTCGCTCGAGAAATGTCACTATCGAGCTACACTCGATGTATTTGCGCATTACATTAAAAATAACCCCGACACCAATATTCAATCAGGGAAAAACCTTACTATAGGCGGCAGCCACCGCGTAAACCAAATGAATAAAAAAGTACGTACTGGCGACCTTTCGGCAGTATTGCTTTACAACCTTCCCTTTCTTTCACGGTTTAAAAATACGCCCGATTCTGAAATTTCTTTAATCTCCGATTTTGAAGAAAAAATAGATAAAATTGTCGATGCCACCATTAATGAAAACATCATTAGCTTTTCGGGTGTTCCTTCGTGGTTTTTGGTGCTCATTAAAAAAGTGCTTGAAAAAACCGGGAAAAAGAACTTGTTGGAAGTATGGCCCAACCTCGAGGTATTTGTTCATGGCGGCATTAACTTTGAGCCTTACCGCGAGCAATACGAGAAGCTGATACCCAGTCCCAGCATGCGTTACATGAATACTTATAACGCTTCGGAAGGTTTTTTTGGGCTTCAAAACGACCTTGCTAAAGACGATTTCATATTAATGCTCGATAATGGCATCTACTACGAGTTTATCCCGATGGATAATTTTTTGAAAGATGACAAAAAAGCCATTCCCTTAAGTGAAGTTGAATTGGGTGTAAATTACGCATTGGTTATTTCTACAAATGGGGGTTTGTGGCGTTACATTATTGGCGATACCATTAAGTTTACTTCAAAATTTCCTTATAAATTCACCATTTCGGGTCGCACTAAACATTTTATCAATGCCTTTGGCGAAGAGCTTATTGTTGATAACGCGGTGAAAGGTTTGCAGGAAGCTTGTCAAAAGAGTGGTGCTGTTGTCAGCGAGTTTACTGCCGGTCCCGTTTTTATGGATATCGATCACAAAGGGCGTCACCAATGGATAATCGAATTTGAAAAGGAACCGGCCGATTTAGCCCAATTTGCTGAACTGCTCGACAAAGCTCTGCAATCGCTCAATTCCGATTACGAAGCCAAACGCTACAATAGTATTACCCTTAGCCAACTCGAAATAGTTAATGCACCGCAAGGAACTTTTTACAATTGGATGAAGCAACGTGGAAAAGTAGGCGGCCAGAATAAAATACCACGACTTTCGAACGATCGGGTTTACCTTGATCCTATTTTGGAAATATTAAAATAATAAATGTCTCTGCTTTTGAGTTTTGGCGCGTGTTGGCTAAAGAAATGAAAAAAATGAACTGCTATTGTCGTCAACCATCATATTGATTTATTACCTTAGTGCCTGAAAAATTCAAAAAAACTCATAAGAAATGCACATTGCAATTGCTGGAAATATTGGCGCAGGAAAAACAACGCTTACCACGCTGCTTTCGAAACATTACGGATGGATTGCCCATTACGAAACCGTTGATGATAACCCTTATCTTAACGACTTTTACAACGACATGCAACGTTGGTCCTTTAACTTGCAGATTTTCTTTTTAAACAGTCGGTTCAAGCAGGTAATCGATATTCAACAAGCAGGAAAAACGGTAATTCAGGATCGAACCATATACGAAGATGCTGAAATATTTGCACCCAACTTGCACGGTATGGGACTCATGTCGACCCGCGATTTCGAAAATTACCACTCGCTGTTTAAGCTGATGACGGATTTAATCAAACCGCCCGATTTGATGATTTACCTTAGGGCATCGGTGCCTACTTTGGTTAATCAAATTCAGAAACGCGGTCGCGAATATGAAGAGTCAATCAGGCTCGATTACCTCAAAATGCTCAACGAACGCTACGAAATGTGGGTCAGTACTTACGATACCAGCAAATTGCTGATTGTGAATGTTGACGAGTTGAACTTTCACGAAAACACCGAAGATTTAAGTAAAATAATCGACCGTATAGATGCCCATGTTCATGGGTTATTTTAACAATATTGTTTCATATTTACCTGATCCTGCCAAATTAAAGGCAGGATTATTTTTTTAAATTCTATCATGAAAAAAAAAATAGAACAGTTTGAGCGCTTATTGAATATTATGGACGAATTGCGCGCCAAATGCCCATGGGATAAAGTGCAAACCATTGAAAGTCTTCGTCACCTCACCATTGAAGAAGCCTATGAGCTGAGCGATGCCATATTGAAAGATGATACCAATGAACTCAAAAAAGAACTGGGCGACCTTTTACTTCATATTGTGTTCTACGCTAAAATTGCCGACGAACAAAACGATTTCGATATTGCCGATGTAATTGATTCTCTTTGCGAAAAACTCATTTATCGCCATCCGCATATTTTTGGCGAAACCGATGCCAATACTGCTCAGCAAGTAGCCGAAAACTGGGAAGCCCTTAAATTAAAAGAAAAGGGACGCAAAAAGAAAACAGTATTGGCCGGTGTGCCTGCCTCGTTGCCTGCTATGGTGAAAGCTCACCGTGTGCAAGATAAGGTGCGGGGCGTGGGCTTCGATTGGGAAGAACGTGAACAGGTGTGGGATAAAGTGAAAGAAGAATTTGCTGAATTTGAATACGAGGTGAAGGCAAACAACCAACGCGACATGGAAAAAGAGTTTGGCGACCTCCTTTTTTCGATGGTTAACGCTGGGCGTTTATACGGAATTGATCCCGAGGCAGCCCTCGAGCGCACCAACCTGAAATTTATCAAACGCTTTAATTATCTCGAAGAACAAACCTTGCTCAAAGGCCAATCGTTACACAACATGAGCCTGGCCGAAATGGATGTTATTTGGGAGGAAGCCAAAAAACACGATTAAAAATGCGGCATATTCATCATTTAGTTAATTATAAGCCTTCAATGGGATTAAAACGAGATTAATATTGCATGAGAATACTTCGAAAAATCACATCATTATTTTTGCTGTGCTTGGTAATACTAACAGCTACAAATGCCCAAGAGCGCGACTCGGCATTGGTGGCCAAAGTGTTTAGGCATGGACTGAAAGATACCAAAAGCCTTTTGTTATCGCCTGCAAAATGGGACAGCAAAGCGTGGCTTATTGCAGGTTCGGTTACAGCGGCAAGCGGCGCCTTAATACTTTGGGGCGATCAAGCCGTTTACAATTTTACCAATAAACAACAAACTCCTTCACGGAATCAATTCTTCAAATACACCGAACCTTTGGGTCATTATTATGCTTTTGCTGCAATGGGCGTTACTATGGCAGTTGGTATCATTGGTAAAAACAATTACCATGTTGAAACGGCCATAATTGCTGCCGAAAGTTACTTGCTTACGGGTATGCTTGTGCAGGCGGTTAAAATTACCGCTGGACGAAATCGCCCCAACTCATTTGGTACAACTAATCCACATCAATGGGAAGGACCATTTTTTAAAGGGCAGTCATTCTTCTCGGGGCACACTTCTACTGCTTTTGCGGTGGCAAGTGTGTATGCACAACGCTACAAAAATCAGTTTTGGGTGCCAGTTGCTGCTTATGGCTTGGCCACGCTTGTTGGTGTTGAACGTATTTACGACAACCGGCATTGGACAAGCGATGTAGTATTTGGCGCTGCCGTAGGCACTGCCACCGGTTTGTTGCTTTGTCGCCAATGGGACGAAAGCCCCATTCGCTTTTATCCCGTAGCCAATCCTGGCGGCTTAGGACTTGCTGTAATTGTAAAACTTTAATTGAATACAATAGTTCGTTATATTTTTATAAGCAGTTGATTATTAGTAAATTGAAATATCCTCGCCAATTGGCCTAACATGCACAATATCAAAATGTTACTATCTATCTCAATACTCATATCTTATCCCGAAAAACATCGGGACTACCAATCTATTGTGAATAGTATATACAAAATAAAATGGCCCCACTTAGTGAGGCCATTTGTATAAATAGTTGGAATTTGTTTTGTGTTTTATTCGCTAAATAGTTTACTGTCGCGTACCGACGTGTATTTTGCTATTTTCGCCAGTGCTTTGGTGTCAATCTTTTTACGGTCGCCAACAATCATAATCGATATGGGTTTGTTTTGGATGTTCTCCTTGTAGAAACTGTTAATGGTTTCTAAATCGGCATTGGCAAATTTCTCGGCATTGATTTCCGATGGGTCTTTGGTATAACCAAAACGTTCCCAGTTTTCTACGGTATAAGTCAAGTAACGATCTGAAGGGCGACGAAGTGGGGCGCCGTAAACCATGTTGTTGCGGGCACTTTGTGCTTTGCTAGCTTTCAATGGCATTTCACTTAACAGTTTAATGATCAGTTCTGTAGCGTCGTTGGTTTTATCGGCTTGGGTACCAACATAACCAGACAAAAATGCGGGTTTATTGGTAATTGAAGAACTTATTATATAGGCATTGGCAGTATAGGCCATTGATCTGTATTCTCGTATTTCGCTAAAGAAAATATTGGTCAACCCCGATCCAAAGTAGTTGTTAAACAAACTTATACCTGCTCTATGACTAACATTACATGCTTCAATAGAAGGAACCATCACGTAAATATTACTTTGTAGTGAATTGGATTTATTAACATGATAAATAACGTTTTCAGTTGGTTTCTGAATATCACGCTCAAAGTACTCTGGAGCTTCGGTGCGGCCTTCGGCAAAAACAAGGCTGCTTAGTATCCTTTGTTTCGAGGTTTCAAAATCGTCGCTTCCAAAATAGTGTACGGTGGCTTCGTACTTGGTGGCTTTAATAAAATCGCCGGTCAATTTATTAATGTTGAGCTCGCTAAGTTGGTTCCAGGTTAAACGTTCGATAAAAGGAGAATTCTCGCCATAAATAAGGTACAATTGACCCGCTTGTGAAATGTTATCAAAATTAGTGCTTTGTATTTGACGGCTGTTCATTTCGCGACCTATTAAGCTGTTGTATTGTTTAATATCGAGGTCGGGCATGAGGGTTACCATTGAAATGAGTCGGCAAGCCTCTTCGAGGTTTTTTTCTCTTCCGCTAATCGAAACACTCAATTCGTTATCGTCGGCCGAAAAATTGTAACTACATCCCAATTCACCCATTTTTTGTTTGAATTCGTGTGGTTTATAGTTGCCCCGTACGCCGGCGTTGTTCATTAACTGAGCAGCAAAGTTTAAGGTAGGAATATGATGGGTTCCCACTTCATAGTTGATGCTTAGGTCAAAAATATTGTTTTGGGTATTTTGCTTGTAATATAGCTTCACTTTATCTGCAATATCGGTACGAACTAGGTCTTTTCCAAAATCGACGTATTTTGCTTCGGGAGCTATTTTCGCTATTTTTGGATAAAGCTGTTTTGCAAATTCACCAGCGTCTTCAACCGTTTGCAAAATGGGATCGATTTTGGGCTTTTCTATTGAGGCAAGTTTTATTTCGCCTTGGCTTGATGTTACTTCCAGATAAACATTGTTCAGGTATTTATTGGCCACTTCAACAATATCGGCAAGGCTAATTTGTTCCAATTGTTCGAAATATTTATTCGCATCGGAAATTTCGCGGCCGGCAATAAAGAAATTTAATAGCCAACTGCCCCGGTATCCGTAATTTTCCAACATCACTGCATTGTTTCGAATAAAGTTATCGCGAACGGCATCGAGTAATTTTTGATCAATTTTGCCTTTTTTTACTTCTTCAATTTTGTTGAAAATAAGCTTATCGATTTCGGAAGTCGATAATTGTCGCATTTGAGCAAGGTCAAAGTTCGGTATTGCTTGAATGGCTAATATGCTTGCATAAAGTAATGGAGAGTAAAAAGCGCCAATCGACATCACATCACCATCTGTTTCGAGCTGATCGAGTACACCTATTGAAGCTGTATTTGAGAGTATTTCGGCTAAAAGCTCCACCTTAATCAGGTCACTGTCATCAAGATAGGGTGCGTTATAATTCCACATCCCAATAGTGTAGGGGGTTTCTTTTAGTCGTAATTTTTCTTTTTTATTGAGCTTTACTTTTTCAATTTCGAGTTTTTTAGCCAATGGTTTGGCTTCCCATTTTCCAAAAGTAGCGTTGATTTCATTTTTGATGCTTTGTTGATTGAAATCGCCCACTAAAATAAGGGCCATATTTTCGGGTACATACCAGGATTCGTAAAATTCAATCAGCTTTTTGATTGATGGATTTTTAAGGTGGTCGCTAAACCCGATGATCTTTTTACCATAGGGCGAACCTTCCCACATCTTTTCAAGGGCTTTTTCTAGAAAATTGTTGTTAGGATCTTCAGCATACATGTTGTATTCCTCGTAAACGGTTTCGAGTTCGGCCTGAAAATTACGGAACACCGGATTAACAAATTGATTGGCATAAATCTCGAGCCACAAAGCCGATTGCGATTTTGGAAACGAGCTGTGAAAAGTGGTCATGTCGTAACTGGTGCCGGCGTTAATGTTTGTTGCTCCAATATTTTCGAGCAAAAGAACAAGTTCCTTGGTTTGAAAATATTTGCCTTGTTCTTTCGATGCTTCGTTGATCTGCTTAATGATGGGTTCTCGTAACTTGGGATCAGTATTGTTGTGCAACTCTTCAAAAAGATCGATCACTTTTTGATAATGCACTTTTTCCGATTCCCAATCAATGGTTCCTACATTGTGAGTTCCGTTAAACATCAAATGTTCAAGATAATGTGCCAAGCCTGTAGCTTCTTCAGGGTCGTTTACCGAACCTGCTTTTACTGCAACGGCTCCAAATACCTGGTTTTGGCTTTTGTCGTGATTCAAAATCACCGTAAGTCCATTGTCGAGTTTATACGTTTCGATTTCAAAATTGGACGAAAACAACTGTTGCGCAAATAAGACACAGATAAATAGGGTAGCGATTTTTAAATGTTTCATATTTAAAAGGGTTTAAAAGTTTGAATAATAACACAAAACTATTATTTTTTTAATAAGTTGGATTCTCTGTATGCAGAGAAGAAGGATTATGTTCTTAATTATCAATTATATTCTGTCAAAAATAAAATAATCATAGTTAATAACGGCTTAATAAGTAAAATATTTTGTTAAAAAACCACAATTACTAAATATTGAGAGCAAGTAATTTATTTGATATTTTTCTTTTTTCCCTATTGTGAATATTTGGCAAATTAATATCTTTACCAATCGAGTGTTACGTAAATAAAATATCGTAACACTATTGCTGATTTAATTTTTAATTATGAAGTCGATTATTACCTTATTTGCATTTTTACTGATGGTTCATTTTACTGCTTATGCAGTTGAACCAGCGAGAACTTCGCTAAGCGATACGCTTAGAATTGAGGAGATTGTTATTACGGCCACCAAAACCAAAAGGGCATTAAAAGATGTCCCAGCACGGGTAGCAGTAATCAATAGCAAAACCATTGAATTGTCGCCTGCCATGCAAATCGACGATATTTTGCGCTTTGTTCCCGGTGTGAATGTGAACCGTAGCTCGGGTATTTATGCCCAACGCCCCATGGTCACATTGCGCGGCCTTTCGGGCGACGAACAATCGCGTACCTTGGTGCTGCTTAATGGCATTCCAATTAATACTTCCGACGAGGGAGGTGTGAATTGGAACCGCATAAATACCAACGATATAGAGCGCATTGAAGTGTTCAAAGGGCCTGGCTCGTCGCTTTATGGTAACAATGCTTTGGGTGGAGTAATCAACCTTATTAGCCGTAAACCCGATAAACCGCAGGAGCTTTTTGCTGCGCTAAGTTACGGTACTTTCAATACCGTTCGCCAAGATCTGAACATCAGAATTAAAACCGAAAAGGGATATTATGGCTCCATTTCGCAATATTTTGTAAAAAGCGACGGTTACAACAATGTGCCCAAAGCCAACCGCACACCTTACGATAAAGCCCGTTTTCTTGAAGAAATTGGTGTTTCGGCTCGTGCGGGCAACGACATCAACCCGTGGTTCAATTGGGAATTGCAATACGATATTTTTAGAGACAAACGAGGCGAAGGTTATCAAATTCATACTCCCGAAGGCTGTTACCGTAATTTCAATACCAACTTGTTTAGGGGAACTATTAAGGGCGGAAACAAAAAAACGCAATACGATGTTAGCCTATATTATCAACTCGAACATTATTACGATATTAATGAAAAATTGCAAGGCGGTAATTATACACGTTACGATGTAAATGCTTTTAGAAGTGACAAAGGAGCTATTGCCAGCGCTAGTCATCAGCTGTTTAAAAACAATACACTTACCGCTGGTGCCGAATGGAAAGAGGGCGGCATCGATGGGGGCGATTATTATCAAACTGCACCTTACGATACCATCCAAAATGCCGGAAAAATTAGCACTATTTCGGGATATTTTCAGGACGAATATGCTTTGTTCAACAACAAAATTAGTCTTGTTGCCGGCCTGCGTTTCGACCATGTGGCTTTTTCTGATGGCGAATTTTATTCCACTGATCCCTGGAATACAACACCAGCTTTGAACGACAATACATGGAACGAACTTTCGCCCCGTTTGGGTGCACGTTTCAATTTTATAGAACAAGTGAGTGCTTATTTGTCTTATTCACACGGTTTTCGTGCTTCGATACTCGACGACCTTACCCGCAGCGGATGGATGTGGGTAGGTCCTAAATATGCCAATCCCAACCTTGGGCCCGAGTCGCTTAATAACTTCGAAATAGGAGCTGATTTGTTTCCTATCGAAAAGCTAAAAATATCGGCCACCGTTTGGTACTCGCTGGGGAAGGATTTCTTGTATTATGTTTCGACTGGCGATTCGTTGTTTGGACGCTCCATTTATATTCGCGAAAATGTAACCAACCTCACTTCGCGTGGAGCCGAATTTTCGCTTGAATACCAATTGAACCCAAACCTTAATTTTATGGCCAGCTATACCTATACTAAATCGGTAATTGGTGCATTCGACCAACGCCCCGATTTGGTAAACAAACAATTGAAATATGCCCCGGTGAACACTGCTTCGGCTTCGGTTTTTTGGCAAAATAAAATAGTAAATACAAGCATTAGCGCATTGTACAAAGACAAGCAGTTTACCGACGATTTGAACTCAATTTCTATCGATCCCTATTTCACGCTCGACCTGCAACTGTCGCGCCCGATTAATGAACACTTTATTATTTCGCTTGATGTACAAGACTTGCTGAACAACCAACACCTTGAGCCCGGTAATTATTTGTCGCCCGGACGATTATTCAATGTGCGCTTGGCATTAAAATTATAAAATGATGAAACAGGCAACTACTTTTAATTTTCGCTTTACCTTGGCTTTGTTGCTAACAATATTCATGTTGGCTGCTTGCCAACAAAGCGCAACGCAAAATAGCCCAACAATTGAAATATGCGATATGTTGGGACGAAAAGTACAGGTGCCCGAAAAGGTAGAACGCGTGGTTGGTTTACGTGCAGGAGCTCTGCGCTTGCTGACTTATATGGATGCCACCAACTTAATTGTAGGTGTTGAAGAGGGGGAAATTCAATATCCTAAACCTTATACCAATGCCCATTGTGGTTTGAAGAAATTGCCTTCGATTGGTCCTATTATGGGTGGCGATGCTGAAATGATTCTATCGGTAAAGCCCGATGTAATTTTTATAAGCTACACCACCATTGGCGATGCCGATGCTTTACAGAAAAAAACTGGAGTTCCAGTGCTAGCCATCGATCTTACTGAAATAGCTACCGCAGCCGATACCCTATTTGCTTCAATCCGTTTAATTGGAAAAGTGCTGAACCGCTCAGGTCGTGCCGATTCGTTAATCAATTACATAAAAAATTCCATCGAAGAATTGAATGAACGGACTCGCCCTATTCCATTTGATGAAAAGCCCAGTGTTTATGTTGGCGGTATTTCGTACAGTGGGGCACACGGTTTGCGTTCGACTCATGCTTATTTTCCGCCTTTCGTTTTTGTAAATGCCAATAACGTAGCTTCTGCGATTAGCAAAAAACTGGTCTCGCACGTTAAAGGAACGTTTATCGATACCGAGCAATTGTTGGTTTGGAACCCCGATTTAATCTTTATCGATCAAGCGGGAATGGAAATGGTGCAAAATGACTGGCAGACTGGATGGTACGATAATCTAAATGCGAAACAAAGAGAGAATGTTTTTACCTTGTTGCCTTATAATAATTATGCCACCAATTACGAGTTGGTGCTGATGAATGCATGGATAACTGGCAAAATTATTTATCCTGAATATTTTGCTGATATCGATTTGAATGAAAAAAATAACGAAATAAGCCAGTGGTTTTTGAAAAGCGATTTTCAAAGTCTTTTTAATACGAAATAAAGTAAGAACCGATGCCTGAGAAAATTATAGCACAATATAAATTATTTCTGAAACGACGGTTTTGGTTTGTTGTTGCCGCCTTGCTTTTAATGATTGGCTTATCGGTTTATGCCTTGGTTTCGGGTTCATCAGAAATTGGATTGAAAGATCTTTTAGGGCTTATGGGTGGAAAATCGAATGAGTTTGCTTCGCGAATTATTTTTAGCATCAGAATGCCGCGTGTAATAGGCGCAATACTGGGCGGAACGGCATTGGCCGTATCGGGTGCTGTGACCCAAAGTTTGCTTCGCAACCCCTTGGCTTCGCCTTTCACTCTTGGAATTTCAGGTGCTTCGGCATTCGGTGCAGCTTTTGCCATTATTGTGCTGGGGGCGGGTAGTACTTACACCGGCTCCAACGATTTGTCGCACATCACTAATCCTTATCTTGTTACCATTTCGGCTTTTACTTGGAGCCTGCTTAGCGTATTCGTTATACTTGCTTTATCAAGAATGAAGGGTTCGAGCCCCGAAATTATTATTTTGTCGGGCATCATTATTTCGTCGTTGTTTGGTGCGGGCATTTCGGCATTACAATATTTTGCCGATACCATTCAGTTGGCCTCCATTGTGTTTTGGACTTTTGGCGATATGGGGCGTGCAACCTGGTCGCAGGTGCTTGTTTTGCTAATTGTTTTGTTGCCGGTGCTGCTTTATTTCTTTTATCAAAATTGGAATTATAAATCACTCCATTCGGGCGATGAATATGCGCTTAGCCTTGGTGTTAAAGTAAATCGGGTACGATTGGGCGGAATGGTGGCTGCATCGTTGGCCACGGCGGTTGTGGTTTCGTTTTTTGGGGTTATTGCCTTTATTGGTTTGGTGGTTCCACACATTGTGCGGCGCGTGGTAAAAGGCGACGAACATTTCGTGATTCCCGCATCGGCCTTATTTGGTGGTATTTTTCTACTTTTATCAGATACCCTTGCGCGAACCATTATTGCACCCGTGGTGTTGCCTGTTGGTATATTGACCTCGTTTATTGGCGCACCAATGTTTTTATTCTTATTAATTAAAGGAATGAAAAAATGAAACGAGCCATGAGAAGTATCTTACAAACAAGAATGATTACTCCGATGGCTATTGGGGGTGGCCAGTTCCCCCGCAACAGCTTGGCAGGCATGAGAAACCAGTAATTTTTAATTAAATGGAATGAAGATCAGTATTCAAAATATATCGTTTAGCTATAACGGCACACCCACGCTCGATCAAATTGATTTTGCAATTGCTGAGGGCGAATTGGTTGCATTGGTCGGCCCCAATGGCTCGGGTAAAAGCACGCTTATTAAATGTATGAATGGCTTGCTGAAAACGCAAAAAGGTGTTGTGATGATCGAAAACAAAGCAATCGATTGCTACCTGCCATCTGAATTGGCACGCGAAATGGCTTATATTCCGCAAAACGAAAACCGCCAAAGTGCACTCAATGTTTTTGATGTTGTTCTGTTGGGGCGCAAACCTTATATTAATTGGAGCCCTTCGGAAAAAGACCTCAGCGTTACTGCCGAGGTGATTAAAAAACTGCACCTTGAACCCATTGCCATGAAGTCCTTCAGTAAACTTAGCGGAGGGCAACAGCAGGCCGTTTATATGGCCCGTGCATTGGCACAAGAGCCAAATATTTTGCTGCTCGACGAACCCACTTCAAACCTCGATATTAAACACCAGGTTGAAGTGCTCGAACTATTGAAAAAACTAACACAAAAGGGTATTACGGTAGTTATTGCTTTACACGATATTAACCTGGCCAGCCGGTATGCCGATAAAATTTTGATGATTAAAAATGGCCAGTTGTTTGCTGCCGGTGGGCGCGAAACAATTACCGAAAATAATCTCGAAAAGTTATACGATATTAAAGTTGAAATTATTAAAACCGGGGAGCAACTGTTTGTCGTTCCAAAGGGTTTAAACTAATAATCAATTGCATGAAATTTAACACGATAACAGAAGTTGCACGGGTAATAAACCAATTCGATACATCGACCAGTCCAGCCAATATCAAAGCCGAAACAAGTAGCATTGTGGTGCATCCACAATTCGCCGAAGCCTTGTACCGTATCGAAGCTTGTGAATACATCGATGTGGTTTTCTATTTCGACCGTTCCGAAGTTGGGCATTTAAAAGGCATCACCCACTCGGGCGAGGAGCGGGGGGTGTTCGCCTCGCGCAGTCCGCGCCGACCATCGCTCATTGGCGTAACTACCGTGAAGTTGCTTGGGCGGGAAGGAAATACGCTGCTTGTTGAAGGCCTCGATGCGCTGAACAATACGCCGGTTATCGACATTAAATGCGCCGACACCTCCTTGTTTGCTGATGTATGCGAAGAAAATCCCGCACACATTTCGGTACTTAAATCAGATCCGCGTATCGAAATACGTAATAATATTGAACGCGGCCAAACCGATAGGTTACTCATTAAAGCAGCACAAATGCACGGACATTTTTGCCCGGGACTGGCCATGGGAATAATGGCGGCCACTTATGCCATGCAGCAGCTCAAAGCCGAATCGGACGGTATGGAAGGTTTGTTGGCCATTACCGAAACCAACAATTGTTTTTCAGACGGAGTGCAATTTGTAAGCGGATGTACGTTTGGTAACAACGCCCTTATATTTAACGATTTAGGCAAAACGGCTTTCACCCTTACCCGCCGCGATGGAAATGGTTTGCGACTGTGTTCAAAACCCGAATCGCAACAATTGATCAAGGATAGTTTTCCTGCTTTTCAGCATTTGTACCAAAAGGTAGTTGTGGAACAAAACCGCAATCCGCAAATGCTTGCCGATTATAAAGAAGCTGCCGTAAAACGTGCTTTTGGCACACTGCAACTGCCATTCGAAGGCTTGTTCAGTATTCAAAACGTAAAAGTTGAAATACCTGCCTTTGCACCCATTCACGATAGCGCAATTTGCGCCCGTTGTGGCGAAAGCGTGATGAGTTCTCGCACTGTAACCATTGATGGTAAAGCGGTTTGCTACACTTGCAGCAATTCTCCTGTTGGAGTTTTAGATGGAAGCGGAATACATTGAACAAGGAGTGGTTGCAAAAGACTGAAGACGAGAGATGTAAGACAGAAGACAGAAGACTGAAGACGAAAGACAAATAAAAAATATGTCAATCAAATGACCCGTTACGGGTCAAATATTTATAGGGGCAATGGCGAACATTAAATCCCCAACCACGGTAGCCAAATCATAATTGAGATAATGATCTATGGTCGGAAGGCAATAAAATTCAACAAGGAATAAATAATAAGGAACAAGGAATGGTTACAAAAGACGGAAAATGAAAGACGAAAGACAGAAGATAAATAAAAAATGTGATAATCAAATGACCCGATATGAGTGAAGTATTGGAAGCTTCAAATATCAATGAATGTCTTTTCTTAAACTTTATACTTTCGTCCTTTCCATTCAATGTTTCCTTTTCGTCCGTTTCGAATGTTTAGTTGAGCAATTTTGAGTAACGAAAACAGTTGGTTAAAGTGATGAAAAAACACTTTTTTTGAAGGATAAAGGCTGAGCGAAGCGTACATCAACTTCATCAACACAATTAGCAGTATCGAAATGGCCAGCAATAAGTATTGTGTGCTCAATACGAAATAGGGCAACCTTAACCAGCTTGCTGCCACAAAAAACGCCATCCAAAGCCGGCTGCCACCAAAATATTGGTGCATGTTGAGTGCAAAACCCTTAATGGCCTGTTGGTACGAAGGATACATGCGACAGGCAATATCGTTATTGCCCAACAAAACCGCAATGCTCATTTTGCGTTTTTTCATGCTGCGGGCAATTAGTATGTCTTCAACATTGCGATTGGCAACTTGTTGGTGCCATTGGTTTTGACGGTAGTTCTGGGCATCGAAAAGCATCAGTTGCCCGTTGGCTGCCGATAGCGATGAAAACCAACGCCAGCGCACAAGGGGCAGGGGTAAAAAAGTAAGCAGAATCCAGTTCATCAGCGGAACAGTTTTCCATTCGCCTTCGCTTTCGATAATTTGTTGAGGAAATATTGAAAGTAATTTGATGTCTCGTTTTTGAACGAAAGCAACAGTTTTTTTTAGCAGTTGGGGTTTTACTTGTACATCGGCATCTAAAAACAGCAGAAATTGGCCGCTGGCTTTTTGTGCCAGTTGGTGGCAGGCAAAGTTTTTCCCAATCCAACTTTCGGGCAAAGGCTCGTTGTTAAAATAACTCAAGTGATGAAATTCTTGCTGGTGTTTTTGCAAAACAGCTTCGGTGTTATCGGTCGAATGGTCGTTACATACAATGGTTTCAAAGTCGGGATAATCGAGGTCTGTCAAACACTTTAATAGGGTAGGTAAGTTGTTGGCTTCGTTGCGTGCAGGTATCAGCACCGACACCTTGGGCCATTGTTGTTCCTTATTCACTTCGGGCAAAAAGGGTTGATACCAGTAATTGGCCAGCACCACCAAAAAGCGAAGCACCAAAAAGGCAAATAATATGTACCCGGCTATTATCATTGGTTTTTACATGTTTGATGTTCAATGCATTCGTTATAAAAAAGTTGGTACAGCGAATTGATTTCTTCTGTGCTGTATTTTTGGTATTCAATTTCTTTTAAATAGAAGGTAAGTTCAGGTTTTTGTTCCGAAAAGTAATCGACCATGGCCACGTAAAATAAGAGCTGAACAGCAGGGCTTTTCTGCAAAATTTTTTCAATTCCTTTTTCGAAACAGATTTTGTTTTGGTACAGGCTGTTGATTTTCCCCTGAGGAAAAAGCACCACGCAATTTTCATTGTTGCTCAGCAGTTTTGCGGTGTAGTCGATACTTTCGATTACCGACCGGTTGCCAGGATTGATTGAAAAAGCACCTGTTTTAGTAAAGAGCCGCCGTTCGGCCAATTGCTCTTCGAGCATCATTACATGAAAGCGTTTATTTAAAAAACGTTTGTTGAGGTATATTGCCCAAAACCCATCCCACCAGCTCACGTGGTTGCCAATTATCAAAGCGGCTTTCTCACTTTCATTCCATTGGCCCACAGTGTTTACGTGGTGAAAATCACTTTTCAATTTTCGTTTGGTAAAGCCATCGAAAAAGCGAATGAAAAACCAATGGTGATTTGCCTTTATCATCGGAGAAAAATATTGAGAATGGCGAAAAATATTAACTGCAAAACGAATACGATACCGGCTACACGGTTGTTGGTGTTAATATTGAAGAGTTCGTATGCGGCACCAATAATGGTGGCAATTACAAACCACAACACATAGTTTTGCAAAGGCACAATGCCTGCAGCCCAGTCCCACATACCAGTTTTCATGGCAACAGGCTCCATAACGTAATCGAAGCCAGTCATGATTATGCCCGTTAAAATGGGGATGAATTTTCGCAACACCGGCTTAGTACGAATCAGGTAAACGGCGCCGTAGCTTAGCATGAGCCAGTTGAAACCTATTAATATGGGTGTTTCAAAAACTTTTACCGACAGCGATTTTTCATATTGATAATCGCCAAATAAAAGGCCGGTTTTTACCCCAATGGCTTCAATCGCTATGGTAAGTATAATAATTGCCGAAAAAAAAGTGATGTGCCTACGGTCGAACTTGGGATGGAACAACAGCAGCATAAATATATTGATGGCCAGCGAAAGTGGGATGAGCTTTTCAAAAAGGTCGCGCGTTTGCGGAATTAAAAAACCCATTGTTCCAACAACATAAAAAATAATCAGAAACTTGGTGGCCTCTTTTGCTTCGAGATTTTTGAAATAATTGACAATTCGTTTCATAATTTAATGCTTCATTTTAAAATAAGTAGTTGGAACTTATTATTGTTCTATCAAATGTTTTTAAAGCCCAAATAATCAGTGTTTATTGCTAATTTAAAAGGTTAGTTCTAATTAATAATAGTTCTTAGCATCTATATTTATCTTTAATAATCAGCGCATAATAGCTTACCCGTTCGAAACAATATGTCGCTCATTATTAATGTTTTTGGTCTTAATTTAATAGTCTATTAATCTAATAATCCGAATATCCAACAATCTACTCCCCTCCGTTTTCTTCAATCAGTTTATCCACAATTTTGGCCGAAGCCATACAAAGTGGAATGCCTCCGCCAGGGTGAATGCTTCCGCCCACAAAATACAAATTTTTATACTTCCGGCTAAAATTGGGGTGGCGTAAAAATGCAGCCATTGCGCTATTTGAGCTGTGCCCGTATAACGAGCCGTTTACCGAAGCCGTTCGGGCTTCAATATCAACGGGGGTCATCACTTTTTCGCATTCAATTTTTGCCGACACATGAACACCCAATGTTTTTTCAATTTTATCGAGAATTATTTTTCTCGCTTGTTGGGTCATTGCATCCCAGTCTTGACCTGTATTTTCGGGAGCGTTTACCATCACAAACCAGTTTTCTTTACCGGCTGGAGCATCGCTTTCAACCACTTTTTTACTTATAAAAATGTAAACGGTGAGGTCGTTGGCAAAGGTTTTAGTTTGGAACAATCCATCGAATTCGGCTTTGTAATTGTCGCTAAAAAGAATATTGTGCACATCGAGTTCCGACTGGTAATTAATTCCCCAGTAAAAAATCAGTGCGCTCGACGAACGTTCGCGTTTCGAAAGTTTATTGAACATTGGTTTGTTGGGGAGCAAGTGGCGATAAAAATAGCTTACGTCGGTATCGTTAATTAGCAAATCGGTAGGGTAGCTTTGTTTCTCGGTATAAACAGCCGTAATTTCGTTCCCAAAGATGGTAATGGTTTTTACCGCTTCGTTAAAATGAAACTCAACACCCAGTTCAATGGCCAATTTAGTTAAAGCACTTACAATGCCGTACATGCCGTTTGCTGGAAAAAAAGCGCCGGTGTTGTGTTCAAGATGAGCAATCATGTTCAGTGTAGCCGGCGCGCGGTAAGGGTCGCTGCCATTGTAAGTGGCATAACGATCGAACAATTGGGTGAGGTGATGTTCGCCAAAAGTTTTTTCGTTGCGTTGGTGCATGCTTGTAAATGCGTCGAGTCGGTGCAAAGCCTTTAAGCTTTTTTGTCCGGCATCGCCAATGTAGGTTGATACCTTATGGATGGAGTTGAACAGGAAAAAATCGCTGGTGTGGTTGTAAAGGAAGGATTGTTTTTCGAGGTAGTCTTCAATAACTTTTCGCGATATGCCCGACCCGACTACTTCATCGATAAACTTTTCGCGTTTGCTCCATGCTTTGATATTTTTACCATCGGCAAAATAATAGTTGCAGGTTACGGGCAACTCTTTCACCTCGAGGTAATCGTTGGGATTACGGCCTGCAAGCGCAAATAGCTCATTCACCAATATGGGCAAAGTGAACAACGATGGCCCCGTGTCGAAACGGTAACCCTGATCTTCGAATTGAGCAATTTTACCTCCCGGCGTAGCTGCTTTTTCGAATACCTTTACACGATAACCTTTTATCGATAACCGTATTGCAGCTGCTATTCCTCCTATTCCTGATCCAATTATTGTTGCAGATTTCATTTTTTGTTTATATTATTGTAGAAAAAAGTTAAACAAATATAGAACAATTCGTGTTTAAAAAAGTTTTATTACATAAATTGACATTCGTGAATTATTGAACTAAATTCAACAAATAATTAGTGAATAACAAACTGGAGAAAATAATAATCGTTTTTAAATGGTGAATAAAAAAGAAATATTGATTGTGGGTACCGGGTTGGGTGGCCTAAGTACCGCTCTGCGATTGGTATCTGAAGGTTATAAGGTGAAAATGCTTGATCAATATCATCAGGCCGGTGGGCGCTTAAACTTGCTTTCGAAAGATGGCTTTAAATTCGATTTGGGACCTACCTTTTTTAGCATGAGTTATGAGTTCGACGAGCTGGTAAAAAGCACTGGCATTAAATACCCCTTCGAATTTATTGAGCTCGAACCGCTTTTTACTGTGAACATTGATGGGATTCCAAAAACCTTTACCATATATAAAGACCTCGATAAACTCACAAAGGAGTTTGAAGATGTGGAACCCAACTTTAGGGTAAAAATTGAAAAACACCTCAAAAAAACGGGTCAACTTTTTCACGATACCGAAGGGAAAATTATTCACCGAAATTTCAATTCTTTATTTGATTACTTGGGTCAGTTGGTCACTGTTCCTTTAAAACATAGCCCATTGTTGTTGAAAACCATGTGGAGCGAGTTGTGCAGTAGTTTTGAATCGAAAGAAGCACGCATGGTTTTTTCCTTGGTTGGTTTTTTCCTTGGTGCAACGCCTTTCGATACCCCGGCCATTTTTTCGCTGCTCAATTACGTTGAGCTGAAGCACGATGGATACCACAACGTAAAGGGCGGAATGTATAAAATAGTGGAAGGGCTTTTCAGAATTCTACGTGAAAAAGGGGTCGATTTTTATTTCAACACCGAGATTGTTGAGGCAAAAACATCGGCCGGTAAAATCGATGCTTTGGTTGATTCAACTGGAATGGAGTGGAAAGCCGATTATTACGTGATCAATTCCGATGCGGCGTGGTTCAGAGGTAAAATTTTGAAGAACCCTAAGTTTACCGAGAAAAAACTCGATAAAATGAAGTGGACCATGGCACCGCTTACCATTTATTTGGGCATTAATCAAAAACTCGACAAGTTGCAGCACCATAACTATTTCTTGGGCAATAACTTTGATCAGTATGCGAAAGGGGTTTTTAAAAATAAAGTATCGTTTGATAAACCCTATTATTACGTTAACGTGCAGTCGAAAAGTAACCTCGATTATGCACCCGAAGGGAAGGAAAGCCTATTTATACTGTGTCCATCGCCCGACCTGCGATTTAAACCCGATTATAGCGACCGCGAAATTATTGCTCAAAACATTATTGACGATCTTTCGATACGAACAGGTTATAATCTTAACGAAATGATCGAGTCAAAAACCATTCTTTCGCCCGAGCATTGGGGCAATATGTTTAACCTCTACAAGGGTAGCGGTTTGGGTTTGGCGCACGATTTAAACCAGATTGCCTGGTTTCGCCCGTCAAACAAGGATGAGCATTATACGAATACCTATTATGTAGGGGCATCCACTGTACCCGGCACAGGACTGCCCATGGCCGTGATTAGTTCAAAGTTAACCGTTGAAAGACTCATTAGCGATGATAGAAAACTTCATAAAAAATAACCTGCAATGCAGCATCAACACCACCAGGAGGTACAGTACTTCTTTTTCGTTGGGTGTACGTTTGCTCGATAAAAAATACAGGGCGCACATTTATAGTATTTATGGCTTTGTGCGCTATGCCGACGAAATTGTGGACACCTTCTTCAATTTCAATCAGGTTGAATTGTTTAACGAGTTCAGGGCCGATACTTATAAGGCCATTGAACGTGGAATCAGCCTGAATCCCATTCTTGATAGTTTTCAGCGTACTGTGAACGATTGTAAAATTGAACACGAACTGATTGACGCTTTTCTCGACAGCATGGAAATGGACCTTGGAAACGATGTTTATAGCCATCAAATGCTTGAAAAGTATATATATGGCTCAGCCGAGGTGGTGGGTTTGATGTGTTTGAAAGTTTTCTATACTCACGATGAAACTACTTATAATCAGTTAATTTACCCTGCTCGAAAGTTGGGTGAAGCCTTTCAAAAGGTCAATTTTTTGCGCGATGCACAGGATGATTTTGAAAATAAGGGGCGCATTTACTTCAAAAATATCGATTTCAAAAATTTTACGCCCGAGGCAAAAAAACAAATTGAAGACGATATTCAGTTCGATTTTGATGAAGCTTTTGTTGGTATTGTAAAGTTAAAACCATCTGTAAGACTTGGGGTATATCTTGCTTACCGTTATTATCTCAATTTGTTTGAAAAAATAAAACACGCACGACCCGAGGCCATTTTAAAAGAGCGATTTCGAGTTTCGAACTCAAAAAAAGGTGTGCTGATGTTTAAAGCATCGTTGCGTAATGCGGTAGGGATTTTTTGAATTCAAGTTAAGATGATTTTTTTCTCGAAAATGTCACCGATTACTTAGATAAAAGTATATTTTTTACAATATGATTGGCGTAATTTGCAATGACTGCAAGAAACAACAAAAGCCTCTTTTAGGCGACTGTCAAGTCTACCTTTTTCGAGAGCGTGTTCTTTAATATTATGATTCCATCCTTTTTCCTATTCTTTAGTTGGAAGGTTTTTATCTATTTTTAATTGAACTAATTTAAATTGAGTTGTGATGATTAAATTCGTGAATTTGTTGCTATTCGTTTTGATGATCGTAATGAACTATTTGGCGAATGCTTTGCCCATTAATGGTAAAACAACAGGCCAGCTTTCTGGTTTGTATCCCAATTTGTTTGTTCCTGCTGGAATTACTTTTTCGATATGGGGTGTTATTTACCTGTTGTTGGCAGTTTTTTGTGTTGTCCAGTTTTTTCCATCAAGCAATTTGATCGTTGAAAAAATAGGATGGCTGTTTGCCTTGTCATCGCTGTTGAATGGCTTATGGATTTTAGCTTGGCATTATCAGAAATTATCGCTGTCGTTAGTCGTAATGTTGGGGATGTTGGTGTTGTTAACACTCATCAACCTTAAATTGAAACATGAGCCATTTGGGATTACAAAAGCTGCTTTTGGTGTTTACTTGGGGTGGATTTGTATTGCTACTATAGCCAATGTGACCGCTCTTTTGGTGAGTGTTAACTGGCTTGGATTTGGAATTTCGCCGCAAACGTGGACGGTAGTGATGATTGCCGTTGGTTTAATTATTACCTCGCTAACTGTATTCCGAATGAATAATCCTTTTGTTGGTTTGGCCGTAGTTTGGGCTTTTGCGGGTATTGCAATAAAACGGCAGAGTGATTACCAATTGATTTTTATAGTAGTTATTATTGCTGCAATATTGGCTGCTGCTGTTGTTGTCGTTGGGTTTTTTAAGAAAACAATACTAAATTAATTTTTTTGGTGCTTTTACAAACCTTACCAGGAGTTCAAGAGCGCTTCTTGTTAGGGTGATAATTATAAGGTTGGAATGAAAAGTCCTTAGGGTATTTTGGAGTGTTGTTTCTACCATGTGAGGTGTTATTGAATAGCAATTAACAATTTGTCTAAATAACTCATAATTAAACTATTTATCAATGAAACAAATCATTAGCACACAAAAAGCACCTGCCGCCATTGGTCCATATAGCCAGGCAGTTGAAGTTAACGGAACTCTTTACATTTCGGGTCAGTTGCCCATAAATCACGAAACCGGTAAAATTGTCGAAGGCGGTATTAGCGAGCAAACCGAACAGGTTATGAAAAATATTAGTGCGATATTAACAGCTGCCGGTTATGGTTTTTCTAATGTAGTAAAATCGACTTGTTTGTTAAGCGATATGGCTAACTTTCAGGGCATGAATAAGGTTTATGGAAGCTATTACAGCGAAAATCCACCGGCCCGTGCAGCTTTTGCGGTTAAAGAATTGCCCCTGTGTGCCTTGATCGAAATCGAGACTTTGGCCGTAAAATAGTACGTTTAAATAGCAATTAACAGTTATCTGAAACTATAAATTGTAAAGCTTTGTTCACAAAACACCTGATGCATCAGATCTTGACGAATCTCTTATAAATTTCAGTAATAATAATTGAACAAAATGATCGAATTATTCTTTTCATTATTTATTTTGCACGAATAAATAATTTACCATGTACGATATCATTGGCGACATTCACGGGAATTACGATTTGTTGGTTAAACTTTTAAAAAAATTAGGCTACCAAAATAATAACGACAACTTTACACACCCGGGGCGTAAAGTAATTTTCATGGGCGATTTTATTAATCGTGGAAATAAAATTCGTGCTACCGCAAGGTTGATCAAAAAAATGGTCGAATCGGGCCATGCGTTTTGCATTTTAGGTAACCACGAATTGAATGCTATTTTGTATGCCACGCTCGACAAATCCGGAAAATCATTGCAAAAAAGATTGCCTCGCTATAAAATGCCCTTATTGAAAACCCTCGACGAGTACAAGAAATATCCTGCTGAATTTGATGAAACCGTAAAATGGTTCAGATCCTTACCCCTATTCCTTGATTTTGGAAATTTAAGGGTGGTTCATGGTTCGTGGAATGAACAATACATTCAAACTTTCAAACAATATATGGGTGAAGAAACCCATTTGCGAAAACGCTTTTTAAAAACTTATTTAACTAATCAGGAGCTGAGTGCTGCTGTTGATGGATTGATTAAAGGAGAAGAATTGCAACTGCCCAAGAATTTATTATTGAAAGACGAACTGGGCATAACCCGCCGTTCATTCAGGATTAAATGGTGGGAACCTGTTGATGGCAAAACTTTTAACGATGTCTCTTTTGGGAATCACTTCAGCCTGCCTGCTTATACCATCCCAAAAGAAATTGTGCCGGTAATCAATTCTTATCCTGAAGAGGCTCCTCCGGTATTTATCGGCCACTATTGTCTCGAAAACAACGCTTTAATCTTTCAGCGCAATATTTGTTGCATCGATACTTGTGTTACACGAACCCAAAGGCTGGCAGCTTATCGGTGGAATGGAGAGCAGCATTTATCTGAGAATAACATCGTTGAGGTTCACTAAAATAGGTTAATCCACATTGAAGTGATAAGTTCATAGCTATCTGGTTTTAAGATGTATTATTTTTGAAATTTTCAGCGGTAGCACTACGAATTTTTTCGGTAGAATGGTACGGTTTTGTAAGCCATCAGGTTATAAATGAATTTTGCTTTCTGTTCGGATTCTCTGCATGGTCAGGTTGATATTATTTGACCTCGGGTATTTTCTACATTTGTGTTCAAGTACTTCTGTGTTTTCATTGTTAGTTCAAATTCCTGCTAATCAGGTCGAGTACCCCTTTTGTTTTAATCCGAACATCTAATTATATAACGATCTGTTATTTAATCGCTACAATAAAAAACCACCTTAGATTGAGGGCTAAGGTGGTGAAAAATTGATAACAATTTTTAATACTGAGGAAAACAAATAATTATTGTTAATTGAGGGAAACAAATAATTATTTTATTTTAAGTAAATGAAGCTATTTATTATTGTATCAAATGCTCCCGCAAATTGTAAATAATTAACGCTTAGCTTCAATAATAAACCTTCAACTATATATTAATCAATACTTTGAATTCTTATTGTTAATAGTCTTTCAACTATAATTCCAATTAAAAATATCGAGGTGATAAAATCCTTCGTCCCTGCTGATAAAAAGTATAACTGATAAAAATCTCGTGAGTTCCTGCATTGTATTTTTTCAAACGCGAGTTGTTCAAATCGTAAGAATACCCAATTTGCAAATTTTGGTTAATCTGTATGCGAAAATGTGCAGCAAAAGCATCTCCAACACGGTAGGTCAAGCCTGCCCACAATTGTTCGTACAGAATTGCCGTGGCGGTAATCTCAAAGCTTGCCGGTGCGCCATTTACAATGCGTAACATGGCCGTTGGCTTCAGTTTTAAAATAGCATTTACATCGAAAAGGTAGCCGCCAGTTAAGTAATAGTGCCGTTCTTCGCGGCCAATTAGCTCATAAGTATTTTCATCATTGCTCAAGCTATTTCTCACAAGTTTGGGAATCGACAAACCTATAAAGTAATTGGTATTGAAGTAGTAAGCACCAATGCCGGTATTGAATAAAAACTTCGAAGTTACAGGAATCTGGTTTACCCAGTCGTCATCTTCAAAAGTTGTAAGCCCACGAAGATCTTTTTCATAATAGTTAAAGCCGGCTTTTAGCCCAAGTGAAAGTCTCGATTTTTCACTAAGATCGAGGTGATAGGCATAATCGAAATACACTCCCGATTGTGAGAGTGGTCCAATATTATCGTGCACAAATGAAAAGCCCAATCCAACATGGTATTTCCAGAAAGGTGAACTGATTGAAAATGAAGTGGTGGTTGGTTGCCAGTCGAAGCCAACCCATTGTTTTCTGAAAATCCCGTTCATGTTTAATGCGCCATGAGAGCCCGCGTAGGCCGGGTTTAGTATTACCGGGTTATTCATGTATTGCGTGAACATAGGATCTTGCTGACCATGGGCCGTAAGGCCAACAACCAGCATAACAATCAGTGTAATATGTTTTAGCAACTTGTGCTTCATTTCTAAATTTACTTATCGTTCAAGGAAAAGAGCGCCATCTTTTTCTTTATTTTTTCCGTATTTTACAATATAATAGTAAACACCAACCGGCAACGTTTTATTGCCAATGGTCATTTTTATGTTCGATGTTCCATCCCATTGGTCATAGTAACCTTTTAATTCGTACACTTTATTTCCCCAACGGTTGAATACCACAAAATTATTGTCGGGATAATTGTCCAGTCCTCGAATTATATAGCGGTCGTTTTGCCCGTCGTTGTTAGGTGTAAACAGTTCGGGTGGGAAAACAATGTCTTCAACGTAAATGTAAACGAAGGCCGTGTCGCAACGGTTGTAATAATCACAAACCATATAAACCAGCGAGTCGGTACCAATAAAATCTAAATCGGGATAGTAATTAATGTTCCATCCGTTTTGATCAATCGATGTGTAACCGTGCTTAGGGTCAATCACTACCGACAAGGTAGTTGGGTCCATTTGCGTTGAGTCGTTTAGCAACACGTCAAGTTCGCCCATTTGCTCAAAGCCTATGCTAATGTAATCGGTAATGGCTTTTGAATTCCAAATTTCGTCACGGTCAAGTTTTCCGCTATTGTCAAAATCATGCATTTGGTCAATGCTTGGTATGCCATCGCCGTTATCATCGGGGTCGAGGTAGTTTGGAATACCGTCGCCATCGAGATCAAAATCTGGTCCATTTTCTGCAATTTCGTCGGCAGTGCTCATGCCATCACCATCGTCATCAATATCGAGGTAGTTGGGAATACCATCGCCATCGGTATCATCGTCGCAAGGATTGCCATTGCCGTTCAAATCTTCAACTATGTCGGGTATGCCATCGCCATCGGAGTCGGTCAGCGGATGTATTTCGATATTGAAATAAACAGTAGCTATGTTCGAAGCCAATCCTTTATCATCATAAATTACGTAGTGCAACGAATCGGTGCCAAACTGACAATGATCGGGCGTGTAAACTATCAATCCACTAATTGGGTCAACTGTTAGCGTTCCTTTTAAAGGTTTATCAACAATGGTAAGCGATGTCAGATCGAGTACACCATCTGTATCGAAATCGTTTGAAGTAATATCGTAAGTGTTATCGAGTAGACTCCAAGCGTTAAAAGTATCATTTACGGCTATCGGTGCTTCGTTTGCTTTTTCGTTGACAGAAATCTCTACTTGGGCACTTCCGCAAGTAATAATTGGTCCATTGTCGCAAACGCTGTACACAAAGGTGTCGCTTCCAATAAAATCGGTATTGGGTGTATAAACGATGCGCCCGTTAACTATCGAAACTGTGCCATTCGATGGCAGAGTAACTATTGAAAGTGAGCTGATGTTGATTTCCCCGTCGGGATCGTTATCGTTGGCCAAAACATCAATATTGATGGTGTTGTTAACGGTAACATTAACCACATCGGGAAGTACCACAATGGGCTGGTTGTTGTCAATAACCGTGATGTAAACCATGGCGGTATCTGAACAAGGTGGGTAACCCAAATCATACACTTTGTAAATGAATGAATCGATGCCCGCAAAAAGATGGTTTGGTGTGTAAGTAATCGTAAAATCGGTTTCAATTTTTAAAGTCCCATTTACGGGTTCTTTCTCAATTGTATAAGTTGAATCAATTACCCCTTCGTAATCGAAATCATTATCGAGCACGGCTATGTTCACGGCTTCGTTAACAAAGGTCGAAGCGGTGTCGTAATGGGCTACAATACAAATATTTTCGTGAACAGTCACAAATACCCAAGCCTCATCGCAAGTTGGTGGTGTTCCTGCATCGCAAATTCGATATTGGAACGAGTCAAGCCCTTCGAAGTTTGGAAGTGGTACATAAGTAACGTTGCCATCGCCATTTGAAATGACATTGCCGTTTTTCGGATCGTTGACAATAAGCAACGATGCCGGGTTAATATTGTTGTTGGGCGAATAATCGTTCTCAATTACGTTGAAGATGCCGGTTTGCCCAATGTATAGACGGTAATTGTCAGGGTTGGCAGTAAATTCGTCGTTGTTGATTACCTCAAAACCAAAGGCCATGTTGTTGTCGCAGCCATCGGTGCCGGTAGTGGTTACGTTTAAAAAGTAAGTTCCTGGTGTATTCCAGCGCACCTGAATCTCGTTTTCGCGACCTGCCCCCAACGCCGTTAAGCTGACATTGGCAGGGGAGGCTGGTATTGTAAGGTTTACATTTGTATAAACAGCCCAGTTATAATTAGCAATATCGGCCTGTTTGTCGATGTGGTATTCGCGGGTAGTGCCAGTATTAACCGTAAAGGAGATCTGAGCAACCACACTTGTGGCGGCCACAGCAATAAATAAAGCTGTAGTAATCAGTCTATTAAATATTCTCCTCATCCAATCAACACCTTCTTGCAAAAAACTATTTTTTCAATTGCCACTTGCTTTAGCCTGTGGGTTCAATGTTTGTTTACTAATTGGGCTAAAGCCCTGTTTAATTGCTCATTATCATATTCCTCCACCTGAAGGTGGAGGCAATTCATAATCAGCTCTGTTCTTATTTATCACCTTTACCTTAAGGTGGAGGCAATTCATAATCAGCTTTGTTTCCTTTTTCCACTTACCCTAAGGCAGAGGATTTTGTTTTTGAATTGCCACTGGCTTTAGCCAGTGGGTTGAATGTTTGTATCACAGCTGGGCTTTAGCCCAATTTAATTGCTCATTATTTTCATCCCCAATTCAAAAAGGACAAATTCATTTTAATTTACATTCCGCCAAAACCGGTAATGGCCGGCATGGCTTTGATTTTGAAACTGGCGAGGTTGTCGGCGGTGTTCCCGTCAACATTATTGCTCGCATCTTTTGTGTTGCCACCGGCTGTTAACAAGTTAAAGTCCATATCGAGCGTAGCGCCTTGCTGGTTGGTAATGGTAACATAAACCAAAACGTAATCTTGATCGTTAGCCACCGGAATAATCCCAGTAAGGTTGGTGCCGTTATAAATGGTGCTTCCACTTTCGTTAACCATGCGGATGCTTTCAACAGCAAATGCTTGTGCAGCCTGTTCGCTCAACTGGTATTCGAATTGCCATGCCAACAACGAAAACTCGCGGTTTACACGATAAACCACTTCGTAATTACCAATATTGGTGTGACCCCCTGTGACCAAGTTGTAAATTGGATCAATAACAGAAGGACAATCGTCGGTAATTATATCGGTAGTGGGCGATGCTGGATTGGCTGTTCCGGGCAATGCTGCACCCGTTACGTTATAGGCAACCGCATTGAAATCGGATGCAATTTGCACGTGCAAGCCCATGGTGTTGGTACAAAGCGTTTGGTCGTCGTCAACCTCAATAAAAACGTAGAAGTTGGCTGCGCCCGCTAATGCTGTGCCCCACTCAATTTCAACTTCATAAACCGCATTGCCCTCTAATTGCTGTGTTCCCGCAACATATCCGGCAGTATTAAAGGTGAAATCGCTACCATGAACTGCTTTGCTTGTGCCCGCCGCATTGGTGGCCACATACCAACGCACGGGGTTGGGTGAACCGCCGTCGGTCACTGTAGCCGTGTAAGTATGTGTTGAACCCTGTAGTGGGTTCAGGTAAGCTTGAGCATTTACCACCATGGTGCCAACAAGCAACAATAAGGTAAATAGCAGTAATTTTTGTTTCATATATTATCAATAAAACCCCCCGCCCCCTGAAGGGGGAGGATGGAGTAGTGCTAATTCTAGCTACCCATTCGTATTCGGGTAGTCTTTGTTCCAAATGCCCCTACTATTCCGTTACACGGAACTCCGCTTCGCTACGACTCCTCTTTAGGGGGAGGATAGGGCAGTTCTTTATTAGAACTTACTACCATTTCAGGCAGTATCCATTCCCCTCCTTAAGGATAGCCTGTCCCGATTTCCCGGAAGGTTAGGGAGGCATTTGCTATTAAAGAACTTTTCTTAAATACCGCCACAATTTTGGTAGTATCTAAAGTCCCCGGCATTTATCCCGCCATCGGCGGGAGGGGATTTAGGGGCTTTTACGCGCCTCCCATTCCTCCAATTAGTGGCATCACCTTAATGGTGTGGGTCACTTGGTCGTTGGATGGGTTGCTGTCGCTCAGGTTGGTGTTTGACTCTTGCTGGCCGGTTACCAACAAAGTTACA
>DATERL010000097.1:0-2406 GCA_035271585.1 Prolixibacteraceae bacterium | reverse complement strand
GGATTAAAGTATGGCGGCGAAGCCGCCATACTTTAATCCTTTACCAACCAAATACACCGTCATTGCGATCCCGATTTTTTTTTCGGGAGAAGCAATCTGTACCAATTAAGAAGGGTGTAAAAGTTTTGTTATAGTTTGCTTCTCCGCCAGCTGGCGGATCGCAATGACACTGCGGTATTGTGACAGTTTGCTTCGTCCTCGTTCCTCGTCCTCGCAATGACGGCTCACGGTCTCCACAATATATAGGATTATAAATCCTTGGTCAGGGAGCGTGTACACGATGTACATCGGTACGCACTAGCGGGGTTGCAGGCTGTGTGAATGTTGAAAACTTTCTACTAAGTTTATAATTTGGTCTGAATTTAATATTCATGTAATGAGTGCTATATGAATTAAATGTTGATAACTTTTAAATAAATTTTGTTAAGCTTGTTCTCTTTTTTTGGTTGTTTTGTTGTATTTTTGTTATCGTCAATTATTTGATTGTGAGCTTTTATTAAAATATTGATTTTTTGCCTATGAGATGATTTATTCAGTGACGAATTGCCAGGCAATGGACTCACGAGAGTGTAATATTTTATTATTAATTAATTTTTTATACTTATTTATTATGAATTTGATTAAAGTTAAAGGTGTTACCAAGCGTAACCCACGAGAGCCCGAGACGGCTCCTAAGTATTACTTGTCGGCCATACATGGTGGGCAGGTAGGTGTTGAACAATTGGCCAACGAGGTTTCTAAGCGTTGCTCATTAAGGAATTCCGATGTTCAGGGGGTATTACTCGCCTTGATGGAAATTATTCCCGACGAGATTTGCAAAGGGAATATTGTTTCGTTGGGTGAGCTGGGCACGTTCTATGTTAACGTGAGTAGTAGCGGTGTTGATTCTGCTAATGATTTATCGATTTCGAACCTCAAGGGTTTTAAGTTGATACACCTAGCAACAAAAAAGTTTAAGAAACATTTGCGAATGATTGACGTCTCGATGCAAAGTGCTTCCTAAACTCTTTTTTGTTTACTGATCCATGATTTATGGTCAGGCCACAAAAGTACAATATGTTGTAGTTTTTTACCATGTTTTTAAACAGTAAAAAGTAAATAAATGCAAAAATTGTTGTTGGTCTGACCATTTTTCTTTAAAAAGTACCCGTTAATTTTACAATCTCTACTTGTTATGTTTCCAATCTCTACCTGTTACGATTAAATCTCTACTTGTTTCGTTTAAATCTTCACCTGTTTGGTTTCAAAACATTGTTTTACTAAATAAATTCATACTTTTTAAGATAATAAATGGCACTTCGCACTTTTTATAGAATTATTGTGTGCATTTAATGTTTTAAACATGCACTAAAATGCATCTTATTTATTGATTTTAAGAAAGTTATCAACAATATTGTCGTTTTTTTTCACAAAAGCTTCCGCTGGTGGGCGATTGTATCGCGTTCCATCTAAATGAAAACCACGCGATACAATCGTGTGTCAGTGGGAAATGTTTAAATTTAAAGAATGAAAATTATTGGGTTATGTATTGCTTGTTATAATTGTTTGAATAAACCATTGGTAATGGGGGAGAGGCGTGTACCTGATCCGCCTGCTAGGATGATGCCTTTCATTTTATTAAATGTTATAATTCTACAATTGGAACTTTATCCCAATCAATTTGATTTACTGCTGTTTGGATATCTACAAATTCAAAATCGGTGAGCCATTTTGGCTTTTAGTACATCCCATAAAAAGCAGGGTGTTGAAACAATGGTGCGGCGCCACAAGCGCTTGGGTTCTCGTAGTAAGCGGGGCAGCCATTCCAAACCTGATTTCTGCCAGAATTTTCCGGGACGTTTTACTGTGCCGGCGTAAAAATCGAATACAGCACCTATAGATGCTATAATATTTACATCCAATGAATCTTTGTGTTGATAGGCCCATTTTTCTTGTTTTGGGGCGGTCATTCCAATAAACAGGGCATTGGGTTTAAAGGCATTCACGGCTTCAAGCATGGCCTTGTTGTCTGCGGAAGTAAATTCGAGCTTGTAGGGTGGGGAATAGCATTCAAATAGAATGTTGGGATATTCAATTGATAATCGTTCTTTTATTTTTTGAAGCGTTGAAGGCATGGAGCCCAAATAAAAAACTTTCCCGTTGTTTTGATTGGCAAGCTTTAAAATGTGCTCGTGCAAATCGGCACCAGCAATCCGTTCTATTTTTTCGTTTGCCAATAGTTTGGCAGCAATTACAATACCTATTCCATCGGGAATCAAAACATCCGATTTTTGCAAAGCTTCCTTGAAAAGGGTATCTTTTTTTGTAACGCAGTAGCTGTGTGGGTTGATGGTATTTATCAATAACGATTTGGTGGAAAAGTCAAGCTGGTTGATGCTTGTGTCTATATTAAAGTCAAGTATATTT
>DATERL010000096.1:0-7973 GCA_035271585.1 Prolixibacteraceae bacterium | reverse complement strand
ATTTAAAGCAATAACATATTTATCATTTCCAGCTTGCAATAAGGTTTCAATTCCACTATGGTACGATTTAAAGCGCTTTTTCAATATTTATGCAATTTATTGAATATTAGTTTCAATTCCACTATGGTACGATTTAAAGCCGTCCGATTTTTCAAAAAAATATATTGGCTGTCAGACGGTTCGATTGCTCAAATATAACGTTTTTATTGATTTTTATTGTCGATGTGCTAAACGGTAGTTTTAGCCGTGCTTCGACAACTTCTGCTAATTGTGCTGATTTTCAGTAGGTCAATGAACTTTTTTCGTTTTTCGTTTTTAAAATGTTTCTATTTTTTGTAGGCAATACGCTACTTCGACAACTATAAAAAAACATCAACCGATTGTTTTTCCTTGCCAACTATTTCTTTTTCAAGCCATTTCTCTTGTCGCGTTTTGAATATTATGAGGCTGTCATGCTCCGTATCCATTATATCTAAGGCGGCGTGTTTTAGTTCGAGTAATTTGACTTCACTTATTTCGCCCTCGAACACCGAATTTTGGATCCAGTTAAGGTACTTACGGCAAAGTTTTAACATTTTGCCTACCCGTTTTTCTCCTGCATCGTAAACCAAAACTATGTACATGTTATATCGATTTGTAAATTATGAAATTATATTACCACCACATTTTAAAAGCTTGATATTCCTCTATTCCCAGTAAATGTTTTTGAATTTTATAGCATTCGAGTTTTATTAAATGTTTGTAACTTACCGATCGGTTAAGGCTGCGGTGTTGGATGGTTTCTTGCAGACGGTCTTCAAAAGCTTGTACAAACACTTTCCTTCCCTGTGTTTTTAACAACACTTTGTTCAGGTTTTCTTCAAAATTTTCTGGCGTTATCATTTTCTTATTCAATACTTTGAATATTACACGATCGACCAATAGCGGTTTGAAAATTTCCGAAATATCGAGCGATAACGAGAAGCGTCGTTCGCCGGGAGTATGCAAGTAGCTGATAACCGGGTTGAGCTGTGTTTGGTGTATGGCGCGCAAACATTGGCTGTAACACATCATGTTGCCAAACGAAATAAGTGCGTTCACTTCGTTTTGGGGTGGACGGTAGCTGCGCCCGCCCATGCTAAAATCGTTAATGATGAGTTCAAATGCTTCGTAATAATTTTTGCGGATATTCCCTTCGAACCCCATTAGTTGATCGATTTCGGTAGCACTGGTCATTTGCGAGCGAAGGGTTTCAATATTCTCGATAATAGGAACAAGATCTTTTCCCCGCGAATTGTAGTATTTAAGGTTTTTGATCATGTTAAACGATGCCCCATCGAGGATACGTTGGGCAATATCGATCCGTTTTTTCTTGTTGTCGAAATGCTTTACCTGTGCTACCAGCATTTTGCCCGAAAGTAATGCTTCGCGTGGCATAAACGAGCCGGTGTAGTTTTCGTAGTAGTCGAAAAAATGTACGGGTATTTGTTGCTGTCCCAGAAAATTGTACATGGCCGAATTGGCATCTAAATTGCCAAAACAATACAATTCGCCTACGTTTTCGACTGGTAGAAAGCGGGGCTTTTGCTCGTTCCCGTCTTCATCGTAAGGGGTGAATTTTAGCGTATTGTCGCGTCGTTGCAACTGGCCGGGGTTAAAAAGATAGTAGGTTTTTTTCATAGCTTATCAAATTGTAAATGACAGAATTGACAAGATTAACAGGTCTTTAGATGTCTATAATTGCATGTACTTACGATACTTTCGTTTAACAGTAACTGAAGTTCCGAAATTTATCAACAATCCGATTTCATGACCAATGCCATTCAAGTAATTTACCACTTGTACTTCATGCTGTTTTGTCAGGTTCTCAACAGCTTTCAGTTCAACCACAACTTCATTATTTACAAATAAATCGGCAAAATAATCGCCAACCTGTTTTTTTTCATAAAATACCGGAATTGGATATTGCTGCTCCACATTCATTCCATTCTTTGTTAATTCAATCACCATTGAGTTTTCATAAACTTTCTCTAAAAATCCAGCACCCATTGTATTGTGAACTTTATAGGCGCATGCGATGATTCTTTGGGTTAATAAATCTATATTCATTTCTCCTGTTTTTAATTGGTAATCCTGTTAATCCTGAAAATCCTGTCAAAAAGTATCTCCTATCCAGCAAAAATCGAAATAACTGCATTTTTTACATTTGGGTTTAGGAATACGCCCAGGGCATTGTTCGTTATTAATTATTTGTTGAATTTTCACTGTCATTTCGTCAATCGTTTCTTTGTCGGCAGTGGTAAGCAGCACTTCTTGTGTTTTATGCAAGCGAGGATATTCGAGTAAACCGCTAACGCCTTCAATACCATTTTGGGCAAGTACGTGCAGGTAATATTTTACTTGCCACTGGTGGGCTTCTTCGTGTTTGTCTGATTTTTTGATTTCGTGCACCACCTTATTTTTTGGATCGTAATAATCGATTTTGATGCCATCAATTTCAACTTCCTGAAATTTTTCGCTACGACGAGGGTAGGAGGTTTCGTGCAAAAGTTTCCCCTCGTACACCAAATCTGAATTGCTTTCCATGTTGATACCATTGGCAAATAGCCAAAGTTTCCGATGGCATATGAGGTAATAATTAAAGTGCGTTCCGGTGGTTTGCATTAATTCGTTGTTTTTGAATAGATAGAATATATTTTAATGTGTACCCTTATTACTGCCTAAGTTAATTATTTATCTCATCCTTTTTATCCTTTAATTGACTCAAAGGCCCCACACTGAAAATTGGACTCATTGCGCTGGTCGCTCCTATTGAGCATGCAAAGTATGTTTTCTTCAGGATCATCGATATTATGTTTTTTGCAAATAATACAAAGCCCGGGAACTGGAATAGAATTCGGGTCGATAGGGGTTCCATCGTCGTGAAAAAAGCCACCAACAAAACCAAATTCATCGTCATTTTTTTTCGAAATGCGAAATAACTGGTCTATATCATCTTTTTCGTTTTCTTGCATTTTTAACCAATTTTCTATATTTTTTGGCGTTACCAACAAATCGTTGATGTCTATTTCTTCCATTTTAGTATCATCTGTCTCAAATTGCTCATCAAATTCCATTTGAGCTTTAACTTCAGGGCAAACGGTGCAATAGTCTGGAAAAGCACAATAATCATTGCAATAATCACAAAATTCGATATGGCTTTTGCCAAAGGAGAGGGGGACATGACTTTCATTCCAAAAATTGACGATGAACGGATAGCGTAGATGCGCCGGATAAGTCTCGGGGAAATCGAGGTGAAAATGAAATATTTCTAGCAATTTTTCAAGTTCAACCGACATAATTGCTTGTTGATCTTCTGTTAGTTTATTGGGCGGGGGAAGCAAGGAAACATCAATTCCGGTAATATCCGAAATAGGTTCTTCCTTGCCATAAAGATATTGTTCAACATACGACATATCTTCTAGTTCTCCTTCATCATCGGGATCGGCATAGCTTTCAAACCATAACTTGTGTGGCGGCTTTACATTTAAAGTCGCCTCACGGATGTCCCCAATTAGTTGATCGATATAGTGTTGCATGGTGTTTTTTTTGCTTTTGTAGTTTTCTTTAAGACTTATTCTATTTCAGCTAAATAATTATTAATAATTTCAATCTTAAACAGGATAATAATAGCTCTAAACGACTGTATTTTCTTATCAGAAAATTTTAATGAATCAATTATTGAATCGAAGGCATCTAATTTTGCCGCATTTTTCTCCCACAATATTTTGTGAAAATACAGATCGACGTAAAAAAAATATTCCAGCGGATGAATGCTTTCCCTATCAGGAAAAAAATCGTTGAAAGCAAAAGGATATCTCGGCAATGTGGTGATATCGAAATCGGGATTGATTTGTTTTTTTGTCCATTTGATTTGTAATAATGAATAATCGGGATACTCTTTTGCATATTTTTTCAGTTGTTTACTGTACAATGTTGAATTGCCAAAGGTTAATAATTGCAATTCGATGTAATCGGCTGCAGGCGAGTCGCCAAACTCCTTTTTAAATGCTTTCCAGTCGCGTTTCATTTGCTTTAAATTCACAATGCCATCGGTGACAATCTGAATAAATTTTTCCTTCATTTCAAGTGAAAGGCTTGTGTCGCTTAATTCATAGCCCAATAGCTGATTAGGTATTGCTTCCTTTTCAATCCTAATGCCCAAGTCCTGTTTTATTTTATCGTAAAATGCATTATGCTCTTCCACATCAACCAAATCGTCGATTATTGATTGGGTAAGGAATAGCAAGCGATTGGCCTCCTGATCATTCAATTTATCTTTCCGATGATAATAATTCAAAAAGAGTTCGTTTTTTTCATCGAGTTGCATCTCGTCGAATTCATTCATTAAATCATCATCGTCGTCAAATTCATCGTTGTCGCTCAATAGCTTATCATCTCCTTCCATTATAAAATCATAATTTCCTTTGCCCGCGGTACGTTCCAGTTGGCTCAGAATGCGTTTGGTGTCATGTTCGTTATCGTCAATACCCTGTATATAACATGGTTTTCCGTTTAATCCGCACTCCACATCAATCAGCTCCACATCGTCGTTATCTTCTTCAAGTAGGTATCGGGTTGTAGTTGAAAACTGTTTGTAAGGTTTAAATCCCCATTCTTCGGCATATTCAAGGGCTGCATATATAATATTGTGGGCCAGTTCGTAAGTTATTTTTTCGTGTCCTTCGCCACTCGAAAACGATTCAACCATTTCGTCATATTCTGGTTTTGTGGTGTTAAATACGAACAGGCTGTCTTTAATGCCCAGGCACTGCAAATCGACAAGATATACTCCGGCAGTGATGTTCCCGTTGTTATGCTGCCGGGCAATTACAATATTGGCAAATTTTGTTTCTTGCCAATTTGGATTAATCAGGCATTGGTATATGGGCAGGCTTCTTGCTTTTTGCCGAATGTAGTTTTCGGGACTAAGCATTTGAATTATTTTCCCTTTGGTGCTTTTAGCCATTTTAAGTTATCATTAGCTTTTTGATGTTAAATAGAATTAGTCTTTTGCGTTTCCTTCTTTCGATTTTTCAATATAATAGGGCTTCGATGAGCTTTCAATTGCTTTTATGGCGATGTCTTTAACACTGGCTTCGGCAGTAACGGTTTTTGCCGATAGTTCTTTCATGGTTGTTTCCAATTCTTTAATTCTAGTATTCAGTGTAGTAATGGTTTGATCTTTTAACATCAACTGGCCTTCAACCTCTTTGGCTTTCAGTTCGGTTTCGAACTTATGTTCCAGCATTAAAGCGTTTGTGTTTGTTTTAATGGCTTCGGCCACGGCTTTTTCGAGTTTTGCAGGGAAGTTGGCATTTTCTGTACGAAGTGTTTTTAATTCAGCCTCGGCTTCTTCAATAACCGTTTTACGTTCTGCAAATTCTTTTTCGAAAGCTATTTTCTTTTCGGTCAGTTCGGTTTCCAGTTTTTGTTTTTTATCGGCATAGGCGTTTTCTTCTTTTTTCCGCTCAATTTTAAGGTTATAAATGTATTCTTCCTCTTCGCGTGTACGGGTTTTCTTTTGCAGGTCGGTAGTTTCTTTTGTAAGCAGGGCCTGTTCGTCTTGTTCTTTCTTCCATAGGGCGCGTTTATCGGCCATCAGTGTCTCATAGCTCTCTGTTTCGGTTTTGATGTGTGCGTCGAGTTCTGTTTTACGCACGGCCATTTCTTGCTCAAATTTTTCTTTTTGTTCCTTTTGAGCTAACAGCATCACCGCCAGCGAATCGGTATTGGCCGATAGTTGGTACAAATCTTCGAGGTTTTGTTTTTCAATGGCAATTGCTTTTTGCAGTTCATCAAACTTTTTGTATTCGTTTACAAACTGCTCGCCCAATTTATCCAACGATGAAGATACCGATACTTTTAATTCGGCAATTCCTTTTACGATTCCCCCGTCGCTCAATGATCTTGCCTTTTGGGTAAGCTCAATTTTTTGTTGTTGTTCCTGAACTTTTTTAGGCTCTTCGGTTTTTTTCTCCTGCTGTTTTTTCAACAAAGCCTCGTAGGCATCGAGAATCTGATTTTTCGTGTTTTTTGGTGTAATTACTTGATCCATAGTGTCTATTTTTAATATTTATTAAAGAATCAAAATTAATAAAATATGTTTGCTTTCATTCCTTAGTAACAAATATATCCTATTGGAAAATGGGTTAAAATATCACCGCCTCGTTACATCTTTCTTCAACATTTAATTGCAACCCCAATTCGTTATCATATTTTCGATCGATGATGTAATAAGGTTGTTGTTTGATTTCTTTTTTTTTGAGCAATTGAAATGCAGAAACGTCACGGTGAATTCCTTCTTTCGTAATAAGCGATGCAAACCGTTGTTTTGAAATGGAAACTTTCAACGATTCAGCTTTGATGAATTTGTTGGCTTCCAGAAGTTCAGAATAGTCATTTTTCAATATCGATGGAAGTACTTTTACCCCGTCAAATTGTTTTTCAAATTCTTCTTCTCGGTGCTGATAATAGATGAATGGAGCAAGGTTTTCTTCCACATCGGCTTTCAAGTGGGTATAAACCTGATCAAAATCCTCTTTATCTTTAACCGACCAATTTGGATAAACCTTATCGATGTGTCGCTGCAAATCGATTTCTGAAATAACTCCTTCGTTTTGAGATTCGATTTCTCTTAAGGTTTCAAGTGTCCGAATAATTATTTCTTCATTTTTATAAATGTATTTGTCCACTTCATTGCGTTCGGCAAACACAATACAATCGCAAGGCGGACGGTATTGCCCGTTTACTTTGTGTCGATTGACGCGACCAAAGCGTTGCAATAAAGCATCAAGTGGGGCAGGTTCGGTAAATATTACATCGTAATCGATATCCAAACTGACCTCAATTGCTTGAGTTCCGACCAGTAGTTTCACATCATCCGATTTTAGTTTGCTTTCTTTCTTGTTTCGATCAACGCCGTTAAACGCACCATGAAGCAACACTTTTTGTGAAGCATCCAGACTCATGTATAGAAGTTGTGCTTGTTTAACGGTATTGCACACCACCAAAACTTTATCGCCATAATTTAATCGTTGCTGAATAACTGAAATGTGATCGGAAAGTAAGCCATCAGCTACTTTAATGCGGTGGCGAATGAACGATTTGTATAATTCAGTATCAGCACTAATTTCAGTAAACGAACCAATTGCTTCGGCAAACTCTTTCTTCAAAAAGGTTGGCAAAGTGGCAGTCATCAAACATACTTTTACATTCAGGAGTTTTACGGCAAACTCAATAAGTACTTTGATTTGGGCTGTCACCTCAGGGTCGTAAGCATGAATCTCATCGAAAATAAAATAACTACCACTCATTTCGAATATGCCCTTCTCAAAACCTTTTAATCCGAAAATTGATTTCAAAAGTTGGAACGGAGTTGCTACTTTTAAGGGAGTCACCAAAGCACGAAAACTCTCTTTCAGTTCAATTTTAAGTTTTTCATTTTGCCAACTATATTCTTCTTGCCCAAAACGGCTTTCGATGTATTCCGAAAGTTTTCCATGCACAACGCCCACAATTTCATTATTTCCTTGCATTTTCTCGTCCAATCGTTCGAACATTGCATTGATTGAAGCGGTAAATGGAAGAATGTAAAACGTGCGACCTTGTCCGTTCTCTTTCATTTGTTTGTGCAGCCACATCAGCGAAGCTTCAGTTTTACCCGAACCTGTTGGTGCGGTGAGCACAATGTTACCGTTTATTTCAGTCGCTCTTTTTTGATGAAAATAAGGAGTCCATTTGGTATCATATAAAAAGCTGAAATGCTTTCCTTCCAGAATATTTATTTTGAAGATTCCCGCTGATGCTAAATGGTCGCATTGTTTCAGTGCACCTGCTGCAAGCAACAATTCCTGAAAATTCAGTTGAATTGAATTGGTCGGATTTCGGGAATAGTCCTTTACCAATTCAAGTGGTAGAGGCAATGTACTTGTGTTGAACTGAAGGTCATATTC
>DATERL010000095.1:0-61078 GCA_035271585.1 Prolixibacteraceae bacterium | reverse complement strand
ACTATGGTTTTTGTTTCTGTTTTTTCTTCCTGAGTAGTTGCTTGAGTGGGCTTTGAAATTGTTTCTTTCCTTTCAATTTCAAAATCGTCATTTATATCTAAAATATCGTCTTTGTCTTCAAAAATTGTTTTTTCAGGTTCTTTTTTCGGTGTTTTTAATGCTTGCTCTGAGCCTATTAAAGCCGATTCTGAAATTGCAGCTGTTTTATCGATAAGGGAAGCACCTTCGGGGTTGGGTTTCTTTTTTAATGATTTTTGAAATAATTTGACAAAGTTTTCAACGACAAAAACCAGATATATTAAAAGTGAAATCAGTAGGACAAAGAATGTACCCACTTTACCAATAATTGCATTTAACCAAAGTGCAATTTGCTGGCCGTAAAAACCACCGGGCAATATGGAAATCACTTCCGATTTGATGCCAAAAATATATCCTAATGTTATCGATAGCCATATTATTATCAGTAATATTTTGATGGTTTTTGAAAACAACGATTTTATATTGCGATTAAGTAGCCTGAAACCAAAAATTGTTGTTAAGTAGAGAAATAGAAATGCAGGAATCCCAAACCATTGATTGATAAATATATTGGCGATCCAAGCTCCTGTTTTACCGGTTATGTTTTTAACTTTTATACCGGGTTCAGTAATAAATTTCCACCAGTTGCCTTGAATAATATCGTGGTCGGCTTCGGCATTAAACAAAAAACTTCCAAATGCAAAAAACAAGTAAATCGAAATGGCGATAAGCACAAAGCCTGAAATTAATTTGACTTGTGTTTTATTAACCTTCGGTTTTGTATTGTCTGATACAGGTTTCGGTTTAATTGAAGCTTTCTTCTTATTCGGTTTTTTTCTTTCAGTCATTCAATTCGTATTTGATTTGCAATTTAAGTGCAAATTTATCAAAATTGATCGAATAGGTTTGCTCTTAAAAAGTATTTTAAATGCTTGGCGGTATTTCAAAGGGTATAAACCAATCCGGCTGATAGGTTAATCGTCTTTATTGGTACTTTTAAATTAACGGTTTTTATTTCATTGTTTATTTTGGGCGTGTTTAAATTAGAGAAGTAGCTTGTATGTTGATGGTTAGTGGCAGTTTGAAAATAGCTCGATTGTATTTTTAATTGTATGCGGTCGTTTAATATCAAACGCAACGACAAATCGGCCATAAACGGCATGGAATAAACACTTTTTGTAATGTTTTGCGAGAATATCTTCCGTGCAGTATCGATGTCGTTTAATTCGATGTACAATATGGGAATTTGGGTAATGGCGAAGCCGCTAAACAGGCCGGTTTCGATGTATAGTTTATTGATTATTAGCGGATAATTAAATTTTGCTCCAAGCAAAGGTGCCGACCATTGCCAAAAACCATAATTGGTTTTTATGGAGTCTTCAAAAAAGTTATTGCCCAAGTTGCTTTTCATCCAATCAAATGCTGGTTTATCAGCAATATCCGACATCCCAAAATGAAAACGTCCGCTTAAACACAATCTGTTGTGCAAATAATAATCGGCATCGATGTTCAGGATAAAGCCTTTGTTCGAAAATCCGGCATCGAGCTTGCTGTTGTCGCTGCTTTTAAATTCGGCCAAGGGGATTGCCGACCCCATTGTCAAGCTCACCTTAACTGGGTTTTGAGCAAAGGTTCCAAACGAAAGTAATGTTAACGTGGTAATTATTATTAATGTAAGATTTAATAATTTCATTCTCTATAATTTTAAAATATTGTCAAAGTTAATTTTAGTGTTGGGAATTATGAATCATATAAACGAAAAAAATAAAAAAATATTAGCTTTGGTAAATATATGAATTTCATTTTTTTATTGTCATTAAAGGTAAGTGTATGGCATTGAATTATTTGTGGATCTTCTTTTTTCTAATTGCTTTTGCAGTTGCGCTTGTAAAACTGATTTTCTTTGGTGACTACCAGGTTTTTACCGAAATGTTAAATGCAACATTCGATATGGCCAAAACAGGGTTTGAGATTTCGTTAGGTTTAACCGGAGTTCTTACCCTTTGGATGGGGATAATGAAAATAGGGGAGAACGGTGGCATTGTTAAAGTAATGTCGCGGGTAATTGGTCCTTTTTTCCAGAAAATATTCCCTGAACTGGGAAAAGATCATCCTGCCTATGGCGCCATAACCATGAATATTGCTGCCAATATGCTGAATCTCGACAATGCAGCTACTCCCATGGGGCTAAAAGCCATGAAAGAGATGCAGGAATCGAACCCCAATAAAGATACTGCGTCGAACGCACAAATAATGTTCATGGTGCTTAACACATCGGGTTTAACTGTTATCCCGATTTCGATTATGGTATACCGTGCTCAATTAGGTGCTGTTAATCCGACCGATGTGTTTATTCCTTTGCTGATTGCTACTTTCTTTTCAACTCTGGCGGGTTTGATTTCCGTCTCAATATATCAACGAATTAACTTGTTCAACAAAGTAGTGATGTCGTGGTTAATTGGGCTAACTGCTTTTATAGTAGGTGTTATTTGGTATTTTTCAACTTTAAACCAGACCCAAATTGAAACTATTTCGGGTCTTGCCAGCAGTTTGATCATATTTGGGGTAATAATTGGCTTCATTTTATTAGCTATGCGAAAACGTGTAAACGTGTATGAATCGTTTATCGAAGGAGCTAAAGATGGCTTCGGTATTGCAATAAAAATTATTCCCTATTTGATTGCGATATTAGTAGCCATTGGCGTTTTTAGGGCATCGGGCACGCTCGATTACCTGGTAAACGGCATCGGAAAACTGGTGGGAATGTTTGGCTTGAACACCGATTTTGTAGATGCGTTGCCAACTGCTTTTATGAAGCCTTTGAGTGGAAGCGGTGCCCGTGGAATGATGATCGATGCCATGAATACACATGGTGCCGATTCGTTTGTTGGCCGTTTGTCTTCAATATTTCAGGGATCGACCGATACTACTTTTTATGTACTGGCTGTTTACTTTGGATCGGTTGGAATTAAGCGCACCCGATACGCACTCGGTTGTAGCCTTATCGCCGATTTTGCCGGAATATTGGCATCAATTTTTGTTGCCTACTTGTTTTTCCATTAAACCTGAATTAAAGGTCAATGGGTTGACCATTTTTCGACACAATCTTTTATTTGTTTGATGGCCCTATCGCCTAATTGGCTTTTACGTTCAATGTGTGAAAGAATTTCACTAACAAAGCTGTTGGTTTCAAATTTTCCACGAACCATTTCAAAATCAGCAATTTGTGTTTTTGAATCGCCATCGCTTCCATAACCAGTCATTGAGCTTAGCTGAAATTCTTTACGTGCATCTTCGTAAAGTAGTTTATCTAGTTCAACAACGCAGCTTTTCCAGCGTTCAATAACGTTGATAATATCTTCGGGTGTAATTTCGTCGATTGTTTTGTTAAGCCTTTTTTCGAGCAGACCCGATGACCAGTTCCATTCAATTTGGTAATATGATTCGTGTATTGCCCTGAATTCTTTTTCAATTTGTTCCAAGTTGTTGATCTCGCCCGATTCAATGTTGTTTAGTAAATTATTGATTAGGTCTTTGGGTGCAATCATGCCGGCAAGGTCAATCCATTCGCCAGTGCCTATGCTTGATCGGGCTTTGAAGTGTTGGCGCAATTCGCTAAGCGAACTAAAATTTTGACCGTTAATATGTGTGATTACCGAGTTGCCCAAAAACTTATCAATGCCGATATTGTATAAGAATATTCCTTTTTTAAGCGCACTGTCTGATATTGAAGTATTATTATATAGGTATTCGTTTGAAGCTTCGCCCGATGTTTTTTTCAAATTGTTAAGGTGTTCAATTCCTTTAATCATTTTTTGAATGGTGAAAGGGCTCAATAGGTTGAAATTGATGCTGTCGATTTTGTACTTGTCAATTCTTTTGTCCCTTTTGGGCCATTTCATGGCATCGCGAATGGTGCCAACACTACGAAGGTTAACACCGGGTGCAAGCCACGATTTGTCGCTTGATTCAATCAAATACGAAAAAGGCATGTTTGAGGTGTTTGAGTTTTTATGGTGCCGCCCCATTACTAATGTGAAAGGCCCTATTTTGGCGGGCCATAAAATGTACGAATCGCTGGTGGTTTTCGATCCGCGCTCAACAATACCCTGGTGAATGGGACCAAGTTTGTACATGTGGTTGCTCTGGTTTGAACCCGATCCGGCATTTAGGAATGAAAACATGCCGGAAATTAACAAAGTCGATTTATGGTGGGTAACCGTGAAGGGACCAGCAAAAATTGAACATGCTTCGCCATGAAACCCTTGACAGTTGGCAAAAAACACCGAATTGTCGGCCGAATAACCTTTGCCCAATTCGCATCCTTGCCCAATGTAACATTTACTAATTATAACGCCTTCTACAACCGATGTACCCGATTGAATAATAAAATCTTTAAGAATTACGTCGTTTCCAATTTTAACGGGAGCATCAATTTTGCTAATAATCGATCCGTTTTCGATTAAACGGGCGCCTTCAATGTTAACGTGGTTGCCAATCCAGCAGTTTTTTATTGAACCGCTGTTTGTAATTGTTGTATTTTCACCAATATAACCTCTTTTGTACGCTTTTTTGTTGGCGTGTTGTATCATTAAAATTTCAAGTCGATGTATTAATTCGGGACGATGACGATAAAGGGTCATAATGTAAGCCATTTGAGCCGAAAGGTTGTCGTACATCATTATTTCGCGACCCCCTGATTCATCGAGAACAGCAATTTTTTGGGCATTTCCAAAATGGCTTGTTCCATCGTTGGCTATCAGTTGAACATTATTGATGATTACATTGTCGCTAATGTTGAAATTTGAAATATGGTTTTTTACATAGTTGATAAAACAATTGTCGCCAATGCTGCAATTATGAAGGGTCGAATTGTAAATGCCTGCTTTTCGTTTTATACCTCCGTATAGTTTAATGAGTTTTGTTTGAGAACCAATTTGGATAATGCCTGAAAAGTGGGTGTTGTAAATGGTTTCAGGATTGAAATCTTCTTTTACAAAAATATTACTCCATTCGTCGCATGTACATAAATGCGATTTAAGTTGTTCTATTTCAGTGTTGGTGAGGTTCCTGAAGTTCATTAAGTGTGCTGTTAGAGTTTATTTTAGTGTTAGTTCTGCTAAATAATCGTAGTGTGGTCCATATTCCAATATTTTAGTAGAAAAACCTATTTCTTCGGCAATATCGCTAAGGTTTGTATGATCGATAAATAGCCACGAAAAAGGTATTCCCTTGGTGTTTTTATAGGAAAGTCGATAGTCGATTTCTCCATAGTAACTTAACGAGTTCACGTCTAAAAGAAAAGTACCGTCTTCTTGCTCGTAAAGGTATATTAAATCTGACGAATCGAGCAAAATTTTACCTGTCTTGTTTAATAGAGTTTTTAAGTGTGATAGCAGAGTTTTTAGACCTTCAATGGTAGCAGCTATGCCAATTCCATTCATTAATAAAATAATGGTGTCGTAATGAATATCCGAATGATCGTAAATTGAATTATTGATTACTTTTTTAATACCACGCTGTTGCATCGTTTCACAACACAGTTGCGATACTTCGAGCGCAGTTACGTCAATTTTTTTTGATTGAAGCCATAGTGAATGACAGCCAGCGCCGGCACCTACATCAAGAACTTTACCTTTGCAGTTTTTTAAGGCAATTCGTTCAAGTAATGGCATGTCGTTGTGTACTCTGAAAAAATAGTCGGGTGGCAGATCTTCATCCTCAACAACCTGAGAGAAGACTTTTATCGGAGTATTATCGTTTGATTGGTGATAATTTAAAACGGCTTGTCCTATAGGATCAAATTTTGCAATAATAATCATCGGTTTTGTTTTAAAAAACCAAAGATAGTAAATCAAACAGTTTCAGCTTGCTTAATTTTTTGATGACTTGAAATTAATTTTAAGCAATCTTTTTTATCGTTGGAGTAAATATAAAATCCTTTGTGTTCTCCTTCGGAAATAATAAATATTCTGGAGTCACTGAAATTTTTAGCTGTTTCGATTACAAAATCGAGGTTGATTTTTTCTTTATGAAGCCAAATACTAGCATCCATACTGCCAGAAATTAACTTTTGCCCCCTGTCTTCAGCTTCTTTAAAATAACTTTGAGCCAAGTAGTATTCGACGTTTTCGGTTAAATTCATAGGTTTTTCAATTTTAATATTTACGAGGGTGTCTGTTTTATTAATACAACCTGAAAAGAGTTTCCCCCCTTTCAGGTTGTAACTATTTTAATATTAAAAACGAAATCCTAAGGTAATTGTTGCTTGGTGGTTTAATTCGGCAAAATTGGCAAGCGCATTTCCATTTCCTGGGTTGGTGTAAAATATTTCGTGAACTTTGGTGCTATAGTTCTTTTGGTTGAGCCTGTAGGCAAAATCGATGTAAAAGTTGTTTTGACGGTATCCTAATCCTCCTGTGTATGATAGGTATGTGTCATTACTGTTAATGATTTCAGAAGTAGAACCGTCGGTATAGGTAAACGTTTTTTCCCAAGGATTACCAAAGTAGTTAAACCCAGCCCTTAGGCTTGTATTGGCTGAGATGCGAACTTCGCCGCCGACTCGAAGATTACTTGCGCTAGTAAATATTTTATTGTTTTCAGAATTTTTCATGGAATAATCGAAGTCGTCTCCTTCTGTTGCCCTGAATTTAGTATTCGAATAATTGACGTTTTCGTAATCGACACTAATCAGTGCTTTGTTGGAAAAAGTATATGCTGCACTAAAAATTGCTTTAAATGGGGTTTCGAGCTGGTAATAGAAATTTTGACTGCTTTTATCATTCCAATGTGTTGATAAACCTTGTTTGTCGTTTCCTAAATCTTGATCGAAATAAGCATCCATTTTTTTATTTTCGTTATGGGCTATCTCATAAAAAGTAGGAGTGTGAACCGATGCACCAATTCTTAACGATTTAAATGGGCGGTAGATTATGCCGGTTTTAAAATTAACACCCATTCCCGACTCATTAATATCGGTAACAAGGTTGAAGTTTTTCAGATAATCGCTTTTGTTATTATTATCTATTTCGGAATAAATGGTATGTTCTCCATAGTTTAATGAAACCAAACCTATTGAACCTCCAAAATAAACTTTATGGTTGATGTTAAGACCAAGTGACATTAAGTATTCATTAATGCCTCCCGACGTGGTTGTAGATTTTTTTTGTTGGTGCGGCATAACTGCAACAGCTTCATAGCCGTAACCTAAAAAATCTCCATTCTTATCGTTTATTTCATATTCCTGATAATCGGTAAGGTGATTATAATATATTCCTTCAATTACCGATAAGTCTTCGTCTTCATTGATTAAATAGCTTTGATAGGCAAGCCCTTCGTAATGTGGCTCTAATTTATCGGGGCTTGTATAAGGGGAGTTTGCATTATCAGTGTAATAATTCAATAATGATGTTTGAGCATTGTACCCTTGAGTGAACGATCGGTTGTTGAAATCCTTTAAGCGATTAAAGCCTATTCCAAAAGTTAAACCTACTATGCCGCTTTGTGCATTGGTGTTGGTTGACGAAATAAAGCTCAAATTGCTTAAATTAAATCTTGTCCGATTTTCGGATTCTGCATTAGTAAGGTATGTCGATTCAATATTATTGAAATTTAGGGCCGATGAGAAGGATAATTCATTTGACCGATAAAACCCTAATCCAGCAGGGTTTATACTGGCCGAAACAAAATCACCACCCAGGGCGCCAAAAGCACCACCCATTGCAATAGAGCGAGCCGTTCCACCATATTCGGTTTGTGAATACCTCAGTGCATCGAAAAAGTCTTGAGCAAAGCCGATATTGAAAGCTAAAACTGCTACTATGATTAAAAAATAACGTTTCATGTTGATAATTTTAAGCATTAATAGTTAATTGTCAGGTGTCAGGCGATTGGCCTGACATCCGTTTTTTCCATTTTAAATAGAACTTTTTTTATCGACGTCCACCCGATGAAGAACCGCCACTTGAGCCAGAGCTTCGTGAGCCGCCACCGCTTGATGAGCTGCCGCTACTGCTTGGTGCCGAATAGCTACTTCTGCTTGAACTGCCACTATTGCTTGGTGCCGAATAGCTGCTTCTGCTTGATGAGCTGCTGCTGCTTGGTGCCGAATAGCTACTTCTGCTTGATGAGCTGCTACTTGAACTTGATCCAGATGAACTGCTTTTGTATGCAGGATTACTACTGGTGCTTCTCGATGTTGAAGAGTTGCTTTTACTTGAGCTATTCGAGGTTGAAGGTATTGTATAGCTTTGGCTCGATGAACTTCGCGAGTTGCTTGTTGCAGCTTTAGTTGTTTGGCTGTTGGTGTTGCTATTATTATAGGTAGCCCTGGTGTTGCTGCGTGGTGTATTGTAACTCGGTGTATAGTCGCGTGTTGTCGACGTGGCCCTTGTCCCAGTTGTGTTTGTATTGCTCGGCGATTGGCTGCCAGTGTATGTTCTGGGAGTTGTTGTTCCGCTTGTTGAGGTGCGGGTAACACCGCTATTGTTTGTAGGTGCCGAAGTGGCTGATCTACTCGTGGTTGTTGTGGTTGATCTGCCAGTAGTTGTAGCATTTGAAGTGCTTCTGCGTTTTTCGGTTAAAACACTGTTTTGAGGTGCTGTGCGAGTTGTTGCAGATTTTTGACTCGAAGCTGTAAATTCATTACCGTTTACAACACTTCTTCTACTACTATTTTCTGTTGATGCTGATTTGTTAAGCGTGCCAGAACGGTTGTTATTAGCTGATGTCACGCTACGTCCGCCACCTCCACCAGCATACGTTGTATTTGGCCTGCTCGAACGGCGTTCGCCATTGTAATATTCTTTTGTATTATGGGTGTAATTAGAATTGTAGTAATTTCCGTAATAAGGATAGTAGCCATAAGGTGAATACCAACTATTGTAACCATAATAACCTCCATAATAACCTCCATAATAACCTCCATAGTATCCGCCGTAACCATAGCCCCAATAGCGATCGTAGCGCCATGGATCCCAGTATGAATATCCATAACTTGGATAGTAATAAGGATAACCTCCCCAACTTAATTGAAGATTCCAATATGGATCGGGATTGTAATAATAGGGGTTGTGGAATCGACGAATTCTTTCGCCATAGGAGAAATCGTCATCAATATAATAGTTGTTGATAACGTATTGAGCGTCGTCGTCAGATGGAATATAAATTGTTTCCGATTGATCCGATTTTATGTTTTCGAAGTTGTATGCCTGTACTTCGTTGAACCAATCGGGCTCTTCGTCGGCATAAATGTAATTGTTGAGCGTATTAGATCCATTCTCACCTTTCTCCAATTCACTAACAATAATCAAGTTTTTGTCCTCAGCGTTAGCATTGTTTAACGCTTTTAATTCAGTACTGGAAATTTTGGGCATTTGATCGCCTGGCCAGTAATAAATGTCATCGACGTAATTGCTTGAAGTTTGCAGGCTTGAGCTGCAGGCGCTTGCAATTATTGCGACTAATGTGATGATGATTAATTTAGGTTTCATAACTTGTCCCTCCTTATGCTTTATTTTCTTATATTTTTATGCTTTATTTGTAAACTTTTATGCATTTGAAATTTAACAAATACTATACCAAAGGACAGAAAATGGCAAAGGAATTAACTTCTATGAGTGAAAATTATTCTCAGTGGTACAACGAGCTAGTTGTTAAGGCCGATCTGGCTGAGAATTCTGCAGTTAGAGGCTGTATGGTAATCAAGCCTTATGGATATGCAATTTGGGAAAAAATGCAGGCTGAACTCGATCGCATGTTTAAAGAAACCGGGCACGTAAATGCCTATTTCCCGCTTTTTATTCCAAAATCATTCTTTAGTCGTGAGGCCGCCCATGTTGAAGGTTTTGCTAAAGAATGTGCTGTAGTAACGCACTATCGCTTGAAAAATGATCCCGATGGAAAAGGTGTTGTTGTTGATCCGGATGCTAAGCTTGAAGAAGAGTTGATTGTTCGGCCAACTTCTGAAACTATTATTTGGAGCACATATAAAAACTGGATACAATCGTGGCGTGATTTACCAATTTTATGTAATCAATGGGCCAATGTTGTGCGTTGGGAAATGCGTACGCGTTTATTTTTGCGGACAGCCGAATTTCTTTGGCAAGAAGGGCATACAGCCCATGCTACTCAGGAAGAAGCCGTTGAAGAGACCATGAAAATGGTTAACGTTTATGCCGAATTTGCTGAAAAATTTATGGCTCTGCCGGTTATTAAAGGTCATAAATCGGAAAACGAACGCTTTGCCGGTGCTTTAGATACTTTAACCATCGAAGCACTGATGCAGGATGGGAAGGCTTTACAGTCGGGTACTTCTCATTTTTTGGGGCAGAATTTTGCCAAAGCTTTCGATGTGCAGTTTGCCAATAAAGAAGGTAAGTTAGAATACGTTTGGGCAACCTCATGGGGAGTTTCAACACGTTTAATGGGAGCTCTTGTAATGGCTCATTCCGATGATAACGGTTTGGTGCTACCACCAAAATTGGCTCCTTTCCAAGTGGTTATTGTCCCTATTTATCGCAGTGAGGAACAATTGTCGGAAATTTCGGAAAAGGTAAGCGAAATTGCAGTAAAACTTAAGGCACGTGGAATTTCGGTTAAATACGATAATAGTGATGCCAAAAAGCCAGGATGGAAATTTGCCGAGTACGAATTGAAAGGTGTTCCGGTGCGTTTGGCTGTTGGCCCCCGCGACTTGGAAAACGGCACTATTGAAGTTGCACGTCGTGATTTGCTCACCAAGGAAGTTGTAAATATCGATGGTATTGATCAGTATGTTGCCGATTTATTGGACAACATTCAACAAACTATTTACCAAAAAGCTTTTGATTATAGAGCTGAGCATACTACAAGTGTTGATACATGGGATGAGTTTAAAGAGGTATTAAATAATAAAGGTGGTTTTATTTCAGCTCACTGGGATGGTACTGCCGATACCGAGCAAAAAATTAAAGAAGAAACTAAGGCAACCATTCGTTGTATTCCTTTTGATGCTGTTGAGGAGGAAGGAAAATGTATTTATTCGGGCAAACCTTCAAAAATGAGGGTTCTTTTTGCAATAGCCTACTAAAACTTTAAAGTTATAGATAAAACAAATGGCTGCTCAAATTGGGCAGCCATTTATTTTTCTGTTGGTTTGATATTTTAAAAATTAAAGTAGTTTTTTGCATTGTTGTATGAAATATCCTGTACAATACCGCCAACTAAACCAAAATCGTTTGGGATTTCACCATTTTCCATGTCTTCACCAAAAAGGTTGCACATAATACGTCGGAAATACTCATGGCGTGGAAAAGATAGAAAACTGCGTGAATCGGTTAGCATGCCTACAAATTTGCTAATTAAACCCAAGGCCGAAAGCGAATTCATTTGTTCGATCATGCCTTGTTTTTGATCCAGAAACCACCAGCCCGACCCAAACTGTATTTTCCCAGCAACGGGGCCTTTATTAAAGTTGCCCAACATGGTGGCTACCATTTCGTTATCGCCCGGGTTTATGTTGTAGATAATAGTTTTGGCCAGTTGATCGCTACTTTCGAGTTTGTTGAAAAATTTGACCATGGCTTTAGCAACGCTGAAATCACCAATAGAGTCAAATCCAGTATCGGCGCCTAATTGGGCAAGCATGCGGCTGTTGTTGTTGCGGATTACACCATAGTGAAACTGTTGCGCCCAGTTGGAGGCATGATCCATTTTGGCTCCTTCGATTAACATGAACGATTTGAACTTCAAAATTTCGTCGCTGTTGAGTTCGCCGCCGCCGCGTACTTTGTTAAAAATGTTGTCGATTTCTTTTTGAATGTAGTCCTCGGCATAAAACTCTTCAATGCCATGGTCTGAAATGCGGCAACCGGCTTCGTTGAAAAAGTCATGACGTTTTTGAAGTGCGGTAATTAAGTCTTCAACTGTTTTAATTTCGATGTCGGCCGATTCTCCCAATTTATCGAGGTATTCGTTGTATGTTTTTGCATTTTCGGCATTCATGGCTTTATCGGGGCGCCAAGTAGGAAGCACTTTGAACCCCGGGTTGTTCTTTGCCAGTGCGAGGTGGTTTTCCAACTTGTCGGCGGGGTCGTCGGTTGTACAAAGCGTGTCGATATTTACCCTACGCAACAGGTTCTGTACCGAAAAGTCGGATTGTTGTAATTGGTTTTCAGTTTTTTCGAAAATTGCTTTTGTCGAATTGGCATTGAGCAACTCGTTAATACCAAAGTAACGTTGTAATTCCAAATGTGTCCAATGGTAAAGTGGGTTTCGGAGTGTGTATGGCACCGTTTCTGCCCATTTCTCAAATTTTTCAAAATCGCTTGCGTCTCCGGTAATGTACTTTTCGTCGATTCCGTTTGCGCGCATGGCCCTCCATTTATAGTGATCGCCATATAACCAAATTTGCGTCAGGTTTTTAAAGTTGATATCACCTGCAATTTCGTGTGGTGGTAAGTGATTGTGATAGTCGATTATTGGTAGCCCTTTGGCGTATTCATGGTACAGTCGTTCAGCCGATTTAGAGTTCAGCATGAAATTCTCATTCATAAATGTTTTCATATTTTTTATTTTTATAGTTTTCCAGACCGAAGATTTTATTGCTCAATAGTGCAATAAATTAAAGCAACATTGACAAAATTAAACTTTTTTAATTGTTGATTCCCTTATAATTAATTTAGGTCGTATTAATATGCTTTTACTAACTTTTTTTGAGTCTCCCGAATCAATTTGCCCAAGTAATAAACGGGCGGTTTCTTGTCCCATTTCTTTGCTGAATTGTTCAACTGAAGTGAGTTTTGGGTTAATTAATGCTGCAAAAGGTTCGTTTGAATAACCCGAAACTGCTATGTCGTCGGGTATTCTTAATCCTTTTTCTTGAATGGCTAAAATAGCACCCATGGCCATGTAATCTGAAGCAGAATAAACTACTTCGGGAAGTGGATTCTCTTCCAAATACACTTTCATGAATTCATATGCTGTTTCAAGCGAAATGCTTCCTTCAAATATGGGTAGTCTTTCAGCATCTATTTCAATTTCGTTCAATGCTTTTGCATAGCCAGCAAAGCGGTTTCTGTAAGTGTTAAATGCGCGTGAACCGCCTATCCACATCATTTTTCGATAACCTTGATCTATTAAATGTTTAGTGAGTTCGTAGGATCCGGCCGTGTCGTCGTTTTCTACCTTACAAACATCCAGCTTCTCGCTTACTCTATCGTATAAAACAACCGGAATATTTCTTTTTAGGGCAATGTTGATGTGGTCATAAGTGATTGTTTCGAGCGATAGCGAAATGAGAATTCCGCTAACTCTGTTGGCAATAAGGGTGTTGATATTTAATTTTTCTTTTTCGAGGCTTTCTTCCGATTGGCATATAATTAAATTATATCCTGCCGGATTTAAAACGCTTTCAACCCCTGTAATAACATTTGAAAAAAAATGTCGGTTAATTCGCGGTACAATCATCCCAATTGTATTGGCTTTTCCTTTTCGTAAGCTCGAAGCTATTGAGTTTGGCTGATAGTTGAGCTTTTGTGCCGTTTCCCAAACCAGTTCTTTTGTAGTTTTTTTTATTTTTGGATGGTCGTTGAGCGCTCTCGAAACAGTCGATGCTGTAATGTTTAAGGCTTTTGCTATATCTTGTATGGTTGTCTGTTTTTTCACCATTTTGATTATAAGTTCATGAATTTCGAACAAATATAAAAAATAAATGCAAACGTTTGCATTTTTGTTTTCTTTTTTTAATTTTGCACAAGGATTCATTTAAAAATTGTTGAACTCAATGAATAAGGTAGTAACTTTTGGAGAAGTGATGTTGCGTTTGGCAACTCCTGGCTTTTTACGTTTCGATCAGGTCGATAATTTTTCGGCAACATTTGGAGGAGGCGAAGCCAATGTGGCTGTTTCGCTTGCTAATTATGGTATTGACGTTGACTTTGTTACCCGCTTACCTGAAAACGATATTGCTCAATCGTGTATTAAAGATCTTCGTAAAAATGGGGTTGGTGTTAATAATATAGTGTGGGGTGGCAGCCGACTTGGTATTTATTTTCTTGAAAATGGTGCCGTGAGTCGTGGAAGCAAAGTGGTTTACGATCGTGATCATTCTTCAATTTCAGAAATCAAACCCGGAATGATTAATTGGGACAAGGTTTTCGAAGGTGTAAAATGGTTTCATTGGACGGGTATAACGCCTGCCATATCGCAAAGTGCTGCAGATGTTTGTCTCGAAGCCATTCAAATAGCCAACAAAAAAGGTATTACCGTTTCAACCGATTTGAATTTCCGTAAAAACTTATGGAAATATGGTAAAACTGCAGCTGAAGTTATGCCCGATTTGGTGGCTGGTTGCGACGTGGTTTTGGGTAACGAAGAAGATGCGGCTATGGTTTTAGACATTCATCCTGAAGGGGTTGATGTAAAGTCGGGTCATGTTGATGCTTCGGCTTACGAGTCGGTTTCTAAACAGATTATGGCCAAATTCCCTCGTTGTAAAAGGGTGATTACCACATTGCGAGGTTCGATTAGCGCCAGTCACAATAGCTGGTCGGGTGTTTTATGGGATGGGAAAAAATTGTTCGAAGCGCCCACTTATCAAATAACTCACATTGTTGATCGCGTTGGTGGTGGCGACTCTTTTATGGGCGGTTTAATTTATGGACTGCTTACTTGGTCTAACGATAATCAAAAAGCGCTGGAGTTTGCCGTGGCTGCTTCGTGTTTAAAACATACCATTTATGGCGATTATAACCGTGTTTCGGTCGACGAAGTGATGAAGTTAATGGAAGGCGATGCATCGGGGAGAGTAGCTCGATAATGAAATAAATGCTAAATTGTTGATGTTTATTCGTCAATAACAAAACATTTGCTCAGCGAACTTTTTTTTAATGTTTAATGTTAACATATTGATTGACTTAATAATAGCTAAATAATGGCAAAATATTCAAGAATAGAGGTTTTTCTCAAAATGAAAGAAACGGGCATAGTGCCCTTGTATTATAATTCGGATGTTGAAAAATGTAAGAGTGTAGTTAAAGCTTGTTATCTTGGTGGTGCACGCGCCTTTGAGTTTACCAATCGTGGCGATTTTGCTCACGAGGTGTTTGCCGAACTTTCGAAATTTGCCAAAGCCGAATGGCCAGGAATGGCCATGGGCGTTGGGTCGGTAATTGATGCCGGAACTGCTTCGCTTTACATACAATTGGGTGCCGATTTTATAGTTTCACCTTTGTTGAATCCCGATATGGCAAAAGTGTGCAACCGTCGCAAAATATTGTGGAGCCCCGGTTGTGGTTCGGTTTCTGAAATTAACCTAGCCGAAGAATTAGGTTGCGAGTTAATTAAAATCTTCCCTGGTTCTCAAGTAGGAGGCCCCGCTTTTGTAAGTTCAGTTAAAGCCCCTTGCCCTTGGACCGATATTATGCCCTCGGGAGGAGTTACACCCGAGTACGATAACCTGAAAGCTTGGTTTGCAGCAGGTGTAACTTGTGTGGGGTTGGGGAGCCAACTGATGAAAAAAGAGTACATCGAAACTGGAAACTTCGATGCGCTTACTCAAAAAGTGAAGGATACTATTGAATTAATTAAAAATATTAGAAAAGAAATATGATTACAACTAACCAATTATTAGGATTAGAAGGCAAAACCGTTGTTGTTACTGGTGCCGGTGGTGTTATTTGCAGCCGTATTGCCGAAGGGCTTTGCGAAGTGGGCATGAATGTGATGCTGCTTGATATTGACGAAGCGCGTGCCATTGAGATGGCTTCTATTTTAAAGGAAAAATTTCCCAATGTGATTATTGAGGGCTTTTTTGCCAATGTTTTGGATAAACGCTCGCTCGAAAGTGCTAAAAAACGCATTTTAAGTTTTGTTAGTGCAATCGATTTCATTATTAATGGCGCAGGTGGTAATTCGCCCAAAGCAACTACTCAGGCTGAGCAAATTATCCCAGGACAAACCGACGATCTTTCCGATTTTTTCAATTTGGAAATGGACGGTTTCGACCATGTGTTTAATCTCAATTTTAAAGGCACCATATTGCCTACCATGGTTTTTGGAAAAGATTTGGTTGAGCGGGGCGAAGGTGGAATCTTGAATATATCATCAATGAATGCTTTCAGACCATTAACCAAAATACCGGCCTATTCAGCTGCAAAATCATCAATCAATAACTTCACACAGTGGTTGGCTGTTCATTTTGCAAAAACAGGGGTTAGGGTAAATGCTATTGCACCTGGTTTTTTTGTTACCACACAAAATAAGTTTTTGTTGTTCGACGAAAAAGGAAATAATACCGAGCGTGGTCAAAAAATTATAAGCGGTACACCCATGGGGCGTTATGGCGAAATTGAAGAACTCGTGGGAACTACTATTTTTCTTTTGAGCGATATGTCGAAATTTGTTACCGGCATTGTTGTTCCAATTGATGGTGGCTTTAGTGCCTATAGCGGGGTTTAATTAACCAATTGTCAATAATTCAGTAGTCAGTACAAAGGTTTAAAATAAGCCCTTAGCTATTTAATATTGATCAATAATAATTAACAAATAATAAATAAAAAAATATGAAACTGAAAAAAGATTACAAATATTCTCTTTTGGTTCCCACCAGCATGGGAGTGCGCATTACTCCGGTCGAGGGGCAACCTGTTCACTCAAGCGATACTTTTAAAATGCAGGCTACCAGTGCCGAAACCAACGTGGCTAGTATCTCTTCTTTTCTTGGGCTTCCCGTTAAAGTGTTAACCACGTTTGTAAAAGGTAGTCCAATTGCCATGTTTATTAAGAGCAATCTACGCAGTCGTTTTATGGATTACGAAGGTCCTGAAGTTGATCAGGGCGGTCCATGGGGATATCGCCATCAGTTTAACATTGCCGACAGTGGTTATGGCTTGCGTGGCCCTAGGGTACAAAACGATCGTGCAGGAGAAGTCGGTCGTACCCTTAACGTTAAAGATTTTGACCTCGATCGTATTTTTGGAGTCGAAGGTGTTCAAATTGTTCACCTTTCGGGTTTAATTGCTGCGCTTTCGCCCGAAACAAGCCAGTTTTGCTTGGAGATTGCCCGTGCAGCGAAAAAGCATGGTACTAAAATTTCGTTTGATCTTAACTACCGCGCTACATTCTGGAAAGGCCGCGAAAAAGAACTGCACGAAATGTTTACCGAAATTGCTTCTGTTTCTGATATTTTAATCGGTAACGAAGAAGACTACCAACTATGCTTGGGTATAAAAGGTCCCGAGGCTGGTGGCGAAGGCATAGAGGAAAAAATTGATGGTTTTAAAGAAATGATAACCAGGGTGAAGAAAGCTTTTCCTAACACTTCGGTGTTTGCCAATACCTTGCGCGAAGTGAAAAATGCAAACCATCATCTTTGGGGTGCAATTATGCTTGCTGGTAACGAATGGCAGGTGATTGAACCACGTGATATAATTGTGCTCGATCGCATAGGCGGTGGCGATGGTTTTGTTGGCGGAATGTTATATGCTATTCTTAAAGAATGGCCTGTTGAAAAATGGGCACAGTTTGGATGGGCTACTGGCGCTATGGCCACAACTTTTCTGACCGATTATGCACAACCAGCCGACGAGGATATGGTGTGGAGTATTTGGCAAGGAAATGCAAGGGTGAAACGATAAAATTTAATTAAATTACGCTGAATTTTAAAACTATATAATATGAAACGTTTTACTGTAATTCTATATTCGATTTTGCTCTTATTATTAACTGCTTGTTCTGGTATAAAAAGCAAAAATGATGTTAAAATAGGATTTCTTATTCATGCCACCACCAGTTCGCGTTGGCAAATGGATATTGCCTATGTTAAAGAGAGGGCGGCTCAGATTGGTGCAACCATTATTCTAAAAGATGCAGGTGGTGATGAAAATTTACAGTTAAAACAAGCAAGCGAATTAATCAAAGAGGGTGTCGATGCCATTATTGTGGTGGCGGCAAACCAAAACACTGCGGCCGGTATAGTGCGCGAAGCTCATAAATCAAATGTTCCAGTGATTGGTTACGACCGGCTGATTAAAAACTCCGATCTCGATTACCTGGTTTCGTTCGAATATGAGAAAGTAGGTATTCTAATGATTGATTATGTTTTTGATCACCTCGATGGTGGAAATTATGTAATGCTTTGGGGCGACGCTAGCGATGCCAATGCAATAATGATAAAAAATGGTATCGAAAAAGCAATTGATAAACATCCTAAATCATCACGTTTCAATATTGTGTATAAAGCGTATGTACCCGATTGGACATATAAAAATGCTTATTTTTTAATGAATAGTGTTTTAGATTTTTCGCCTGAAAAAATTGATGCCGTTATTGCTTGCAACGATCCCCTGGGGATTGGCGCTTTCAGCGCATTATCCGAGCATAACTATAAGCCAGATGAGGTGATAGTAACTGGTCAGGATGCAACGCTTGATTTTGTTCATTCTTTGCTTTCTGGTGGAATGACCATGTCGGTATATAAACCAATTAAAGAGTTGGCTTATGGTGCAGTCGATTTGGTGGTTGCCCTTTTAAAAACAGGTAAGGCCGAAGGTTTTGATAAAACAGTTAACAATGGTCGTAAAAACGTTCCGGCAAAACTTTTTAGCCCAAGTGTCGTCGATAAAACTAACTTCGAAAAAGTACTAATCGAAGGTGGTGTTTTTACCACCGAACAAGTGTATGGAAAAAAATAAAACTATACGTAAAATTTAATATTTATGATTTATTTCGAAATAGGTTCGCCTACCGCTTCTCTTTCCGATAACGATTTAAAAACAGGGCTTTTCGAAGCCCTCAATAAAATTGGAAAGAAAAATAAGGTGTTGGCTATACCGCCCGATTATACCCGTTTACCTTCAAAAGCCGGTGTGTTAACCGCCTTTTCATATCAGTTTTATAACGAGAAAATGACTGATATTTTGCCCGCATTAGGAACACATACACCAATGACCGATCATCAAATCGAGCACATGTTTCCGGGCGTTCCCCGTGAGCTTTTCAGGGTGCACGATTGGCGTAATGATGTAGTTACTTTGGGCGAGGTTCCTGGTAGTTATATTGAAGAGGTATCGGAGGGTAAGGTGAATTTTAGCTGGCCAGCACAAGTCAATAAATTGTTGGTCGAGGGTGGTTTCGACTTAATTTTATCGCTCGGACAAGTGGTGCCGCACGAGGTGGTCGGAATGGCCAATTACAACAAAAATATTTTAGTGGGAACGGGTGGTGTCGAGGGCATTAACAAAAGCCATTACATTGGCGCCGCTTACGGAATGGAACGCATGATGGGGCGTGCTGATACGCCTGTACGCAAGGTTTTTAACTACGCTTCGGATCATTTTATAGGCCATTTGCCAATATTATATGTTCAAACAGTGGTTGGTGTCGATAAAAACGGAAAACTGGTAACGCGTGGGCTTTTTATTGGCGACGATTTTGAAGTCTTTACCAAAGCAGCTGCTCTTTCGCTGAAAGTGAATTTCGACATGGTTGAAAAACCATTGAAAAAAGTAGTGGTTTGGCTCGATCCTACCGAGTTTAAAAGTACCTGGCTGGGCAATAAAAGTATTTACCGTACCCGCATGGCCATGGCCGATGGTGGCGAACTAATCGTGTTGGCACCTGCGCTGAAAGAGTTTGGCGAAGACAAACAAATTGATGTGCTGATTCGTAAATACGGCTATTTTGGTACTCCGGTAACATTGAAAGCAGTTGAAGAAAATGACGATTTAAAGGCTAATCTTGGTGCCGCGGCTCACTTAATTCATGGTTCGTCCGAAGGGCGTTTCAGTATTACTTATTGCCCCGGAAAAGCTAGAGAAAACCTCACTCAACAAGAAATTGAAAGCGTGGGCTTTAATTATGCAGATATCGATGAAGTAAGTAAAAAATATAATCCCGAAAAATTAAAAAACGGATTGAATATTATGCCCGATGGCGAAGAGATTTTTTATATTTCTAACCCAGCATTAGGGCTTTGGGCACACCCCGATAGGTTTAAATAACAGTAACTTAAATGAATTAAATTAGCATGAATTCGATTAATTGGGGCATAATAGGCTGTGGTGATGTTACCGAAGTGAAAAGCGGTCCTGCTTTTCAAAAGGTAGCTCATTCGTCATTGGTCGCCGTGATGCGTCGCGATGCAGGTAAAGCAGCCAATTACGCCAAACGTCATCATGTCCCCAATTGGTTTTCCGATGCCGATCAACTGATAAATCATCCTGAGGTAAATGCCGTTTATGTGGCAACTCCTCCCAACTTCCATGCTTTTTATGCCAAAAAGGCAATTGAAGCAGGTAAGCCAGTTTATATCGAAAAGCCTATGTGCCGCACTTATGAAGAGTGTGTTGAGGTTTGTGAACTGGCTGAACAAAAAAATGTTCCAGTATTTGTTGCCTATTACCGCCGAAAATTATCCGGTTTTATTAAAGTGAAGGAATTACTTGAAAATGGTGCAATTGGTGATGTTAGGATGGTGAATATCAAACTTTTCAAGCATGCCAATGAAAAGATGAATAGCGCAATGCCTTGGCGCGTTGATCCAAGCATTTCGGGAGGCGGTCATTTTTACGACTTGGCATCACATCAGTTGGATTATCTCGATTTTTTATTTGGAGAAATTATCGCGGTTGAGTCTATTGTTGCCAATCAGGCAGGTTTATATTCTGCCGAAGATATTCTTTCGATTTCATTTTTACATCAAAATGGAATAGTTGGTTCTGGTAGTTGGTGTTTTAATTCATCTAAAGTAAATGACCACGATTCGGTTGAAATTATTGGTTCAAAAGGACGAATTGAATTTTCAACTTTCGATTTTGTGCCTATAAAACTGATTACCCAAAAGGGCATTCAATCCTTTGAATTTGAAAAACCCCAACATGTGCAACAAGCAATGATTGAACACGTAGTAAATTGTTTGTTGAAAAATGAAAAACCTGTAAGCGATGGATTTTCGGGAGCACGTACAAATAAAATAATGGAGCAAATCGTTAATAATTATTATTCGAAGTAAAATATAAAAAATATAAAAATAAAATGATGAAAAAAAAGGCCGATATTGGATTAATTGGTTTGGCAGTGATGGGTGAAAACCTGGTGCTGAACATGGAAAGCAAAGGTTTTACTGTAGCTGTATTTAACCGTACCGTTGCGAAAGTAGATGATTTTATGAACGGTCGCGGAGCCGGCAAAAAATTTATTGGTGCCCATTCAATTGAGGAATTGTGCGCATCATTAGAGCGTCCACGTAAAGTGATGATGCTGGTAAAAGCCGGACAACCGGTCGACGATTTTATCGAGTTGATTATTCCCCACCTCGAAGCAGGCGATATTATTATCGATGGCGGAAATTCGCACTTCCCCGATACCATTCGCCGTACAAAATATGTTGAAAGTAAAGGCTTGTTGTACATTGGAACCGGTGTTTCGGGTGGCGAAGAAGGTGCTTTGTTAGGCCCTTCGATGATGCCTGGGGGTTCGCCTGCCGCATGGCCTGCTGTTAAAGAAATTTTTCAGGCTATTGCTGCAAAGGTTGACGATGGAACACCTTGTTGCGACTGGGTTGGACAAGACGGTGCCGGCCATTTTGTGAAAATGGTGCACAACGGGATTGAATATGGCGATATGCAAATTATTACCGAAGCCTACCAGTTTATGAAAGATGTGTTGGGGCTTACCCACGACGAAATGCACGAAGTATTTGCCGAATGGAATAAAGGTGAACTCGACTCCTACCTTATTGAAATTACCCGCGATATTTTGGCTGTTAAAGATGAAGACGGTGAACCACTGGTCGAGAAAATTCTCGATACTGCCGGTCAAAAAGGAACGGGTAAATGGACCGGTATTGCTGCACTCGATTTGGGCGCTCCGCTTACTTTAATTGGTGAGGCCGTTTTCTCACGCGTATTGTCGTCGCAAAAAGACCTTAGGGTGAAAGCTTCGAAAGTATTGAGTGGCCCTGTTCCTCAAATCGAAAAAGATAAAAAACAACTTATCGACGACTTGAAAGATGCTTTATTTGGCGCTAGGTTGGTTTCGTACGCACAGGGCTATAACCTAATGAGTGAAGCAGCCAAAGAGTATAAATGGGATTTGAATTATGGTGGTATTGCTTTGATGTGGCGTGGCGGATGTATTATTCGTTCAGCATTTTTGGGCGATATCAAAAAAGCATTCGATAAAAACCCAGCGTTAGAAAACTTGTTGCTCGATGATTTTTTCAAACAAAAAATTGAAGCACTTCAGGCCGGTTGGCGCAGAATTATCGTCAAAGCAGTTATCAATGGAATACCTGTTCCAGCATTGGCTTCAGCGCTTAATTATTTCGACGGTTTCCGTCAGGAGCGTTTACCTGCTAATTTATTGCAAGCGCAACGCGATTATTTTGGAGCTCATACTTATGAAAGGGTTGACAAACCTCGTGGTCAGTTTTTCCATACCAACTGGACCGGACGTGGAGGCGATACCGCTTCGTCAACCTATAATGTATAAATGTGCGGGCTTGTCTGTGTGATGTATTTATACAGACAGCCCCCCTTTTTAAGTTAATGGGAGCTGTGTTGTGTGTTGATGATTTGTTGATTTTAGACAATGTTATAGAGAGTCAATAACGGAACAAGGTGAGTGAAGCTAATTTTTAATTTTTGAGTTCTCCAGCAAGTTGGTGAACAGACTAAACAACCTCGTAAAAAACAATTTATTCGTATGAATATAAAAACGAAATTACATTACAGTCTTATAATGATGCTGCTTATTCTGTTTTTACCTTTTGTTTTCGGTTCATGTAACCAAATGCACAAGAAAACCGAATTAAAACTGGCGCATAGCCTTGATCCCTCGCATCCTGTTCACAAAGGGATGGTTTACATGGGTGATTTACTCAAAGGTATTTCGGGTGGCGAAATGACAATTACAATATATCCCAGCGGACAGTTGGGATCCGAACAACAATGTCTTGAGTTGCTTCAAATTGGCAGTTTAGCCATTACAAAAGTATCGGCTGCTGTGCTCGAAGGTTTTACCGATAATTTTCAGGTATTGGGTTTGCCCTATATTTTTAGGTCAAAAGAACATGCCAATGAAGTATTTGATGGCCCCATTGGTGAAGAGTTATTGTTAAGTGTTGAACGGTATAATATGTTGGGGCTTTGTTTTTACGATGCTGGCGCACGTAGTTTTTATACCTTAGATAAACCAATTAATACTCCCGACGACTTAAAGGGGCTTAAAATGAGGGTTATGCCTAGCCAAACTGCCATGGGGCTTGTTAAAGCTATGGGTGGATCGCCAACTCCAATATCGTGGGGCGAGTTATATACTGCCCTGCAAAGTGGAGTAGTTGATGGTGCCGAAAACAACCCACCCAGCTTTTATACTTCGCACCATTACGAAGTGTGTAAGTATTATTCTTTAAATGAACACACAATTGTACCCGATGTGTTAGTTGTTAGTACTGTTGTTTGGAATAAACTTACCGAACAGGAACAAGAATGGCTTACCCAAGCTGCAAAAATGTCGGTTACAAAACAACGCCAACTTTGGGAAGAGTCTGAAAAAGAGTCTTTAATGAAAGTTCAGGAACATGGTGTCATTATCAATTATCCCGATAAAGAACCCTTTGCTGAAAAAGTAGAAGACATGATTGCTACTTATGAGCAAAAACCTCATTTACACAGTTTAATTAAACGAATTCGCGAAGTAGAATAAAAAGTTATGTCGATAAGAAAAAAAATTGATAAGGTATTAGAAGTAGTCCTCATCGTGTTGTTACTGGTTTTGGTTGTCGATGTGTTGTGGCAGGTTATTAGCCGTTACATTTTAACATCGCCCAGCTCGTTTACCGATGAATTAGCTGGCTATTTACTAATTTGGGTTGGTGTATTGGGTGCGGCTTATGTTGCTGGTTTACAAGAACACCTTGCCATCGATTTACTGTTACAGCGTTCGTCGCCAAAAAGGCAAAAAGTATTAACAATTATCATTAATATTTTAATATTGCTTTTTGCCTTGTCGGTTATGGTTATAGGTGGTATATGGTTGGTTGTTACTCGCTTTAAGTTTGGTGTGATATCCGCCGCTTTGCAATTGCCTCTGGGTTATGTTTACCTGGTTGTTCCATTAAGCGGTTTGCTTATAAGCTATTATTCAATCGAAATAATTAGAAAAAGTATAAAACAATAGGTTTTTGGCCTCTTAAAAACAAAATATATGGAATTCTTAGGAGTAATTGTATTGGTGGTAAGCTTTATTATTTTGCTGGTTTTGGGTGTACCCATTGCCTTTAGTATAGGGATTTCGGGCATTCTAACCATGTTGGTTAGCATCGACGCATTGGCGGCTTTTACTACATTTGCCCAGCGTATGTCAACAGGCCTCGATAGTTTCGCATTGCTTGCCATACCCTTTTTTATACTGGCCGGGAACATAATGAATCGAGGGGGAATTGCCATGCGCTTAATTAATCTGGCGCGGGTTGTAGTGGGGCGTTGGCCTGCCGGCTTGGCTTTTGTAAATGTATTTGCCAATATGCTCTTTGGAGCAATATCTGGATCGGCTGGGGCTTCGGCTTCGGCAATTGGCTCCATTATGAAGGACGAAATGAAAAATGAAGGTTACGACGAAAATTTTAGCGCTGCTGTAAATATTGCGTCTGCAACTACTGGTTTATCAATTCCGCCCAGTAATATTTTAATTGTTTACTCATTGGCCAGTGGGGGAGTATCGGTAGCTGCTTTGTTTGTAGCCGGTTATTTGCCCGGGATCCTTACCGGACTTTCAATTATGCTTATGGCCATGAGTATGGTGATTTATAAACAATCGGGAATACGTGCTGTCGTAAAACCCATTCTGGCATTTCTATCGGTGATTTTAGCCATTGTTCTGGTTGTTTTAGGTTTAAGCGCAGCCAATAATACTTCGGGCTTGCTTTTTGGCCTTTCACTTGTAGCTTTGATATTTTTAATAGGCTTTTTTATTACCCGTAAGGCAATTCAAAAACCCCATGGATTTAAAAAGGCAGTAAAAGTATTGTGGGATGCAATCCCAAGTTTGATGCTGTTGGTGATTGTAATTGGTGGGATTTTGGTCGGCTTTTTTACCGCTACCGAAGCTTCGGCAGTAGCTGTTTTGTACGCCTTGGTACTCGCGCTGATGTATAAGGAAATGACTCTAAAAGATTTACCCAAGGTTGTTTTAACTTCAATTAAAACCACTTCAATTGTATTGCTCTTGGTGGCAACATGTATTGGCCTTTCGTGGATTATGGCCTACGAAAACATTCCTCAAAACGTGAGCGATTCATTGCTTGGCCTCAGCGATAATAAATACGTCATCCTTTTAATAATCAACGTCATTTTACTCTTAGTTGGTATTTTTATGGACATGACACCGGCCGTACTTATTTTTACACCTATTTTTCTGCCTATCGTAACTGCATTGGGACTCGATCCTATTCACTTTGGTATAATCATGGTTTTAAACTTAAGTGTTGGTTTGTGCACTCCTCCAGTTGGCTCGGTTTTGTTTATTGGTTGTAGCGTGGCCAACGTACGCATCGAAAATGTGATCAAACCTTTGATCCCAATGTTTATTGTGATGATTGCTGTTTTGCTGCTGGTAACTTACATTCCTCAAATAAGCTTGTGGTTGCCTAGTGTATTTGGATTATAAAATTGAAATGAAATGAAAAAAATTGGAAAATATTCGTTCGGAGTGGGTGATCGCTTCGGACATCAGGGCAAAGCCCAATTAAAAGCATTTATTGCGGCCAAAGAACAACTTGGGCTTGATTTTACCCCGGTTTGGAACAAATCAAATCGCGAGCATACTACCATTGGAACTGAGCCTGCTTCGGTTCGTATTGAAGCCGACGAAGCAGTGAAAGCTTTGGGTTGGACTGGTGATTATTTTGTTGATGCCGACCATATTAACTTGAAAAATGTGGAAGCTTTTGTTCAACCCAGTGACTTCTTTACCATCGATGTAGCCGATTTTATTGGCCAAGTTTCATCGCAGTTTGAAGTTGAACGCTTTGTTAGCGCACATCAAAAATATATCGGGAAACTTTGTATCCCTGGAATTGAAAGTACGTTTGAGGTGACCGATATTTGGTTAAAGTCGTTTGCCAATAATTATCTGAAAGCTATAAGCGAAGCCGCTAAGGTCTACAATTATTTGGTTGATAAAAAAGGAGAAGGAAATTTTGTGCCCGAGGTATCGTGCGACGAAACCGATACTCCACAATCGCCACTCGATTTGTTTTTTATACTTAAGCTGTTGGCCGACAATAAAGTGCCAGCTCAAACCATTGCTCCCCGTTTTTCGGGTCGCTTCAATAAAGGCGTCGAATATGTAGGCAATGTGGTACAGTTCGAAAAAGAATTTGAACAAGATTTGTTGGTTATCAAATATGCCATAAAAGAATTTGGCTTGCCCGATAACCTTAAACTAAGCGTTCATTCGGGTAGCGATAAATTTGCTATTTATCCGGTTATTGGCCAACTAATAAAAAAGCACGATACCGGAATTCATATCAAAACTGCGGGTACAACTTGGCTCGAAGAAATTGCTGGTTTAGCAAAATCGGATGGCGAAGGACTTGCCTTGGCTAAAGAGGTATATGCTTCAGCTTATGATAGAATGAACGAACTTACAGCACCTTATGCATCGGTAATTGATATAAAACTTGAGAAATTACCAACACCCGATCAAGTGAACAATTGGACAGCAGAACAATTTGCATCGGCAATTATTCACGATCAAAGCAATGTTTTATTTAACCCCGATTTGCGCCAATTAATTCATGTTGGCTATAAAGTGGCTGCACAAAAGGGACAAATCTATACCGATTGTTTGAATAAATTTGAGAAGAATATTGAAAAACAGGTATTTGAAAATATTTTCGAACGACATATAAAACGGCTAAAGCTTTAAATTTTAGAAGCAACCATCAGGTTGCTTTTTTTTGTGCCATTAATTATAGAAAATCTTTGAATCTGAATATGTTTGTATTATCTTTCATCATTTAAAATATAAATTCTTTTTAACTACCACTAAAAGCTAATATCATATTATACTCGAAATAAAATTTGAGTTTAATGTGTAGAAAAAGAAGTTTTTGTAATAAAATCAGCAAGTAAAACAAAATAATTAAGCATGAAAGACATTGAAAATACAATTGCTGAATACGAAAAAGAAAATTCGGACTTAAAAAAAGAAATAGAAAACCTAAAACAATTTCTTGAACTCAAGGATTACCAACTTGTAAATGTTTTTGCCAATTTAAGTCATGAACTTCGTACCCCTTTAAATGGGTTACTTGGCTTTTCTGAATTACTTGGATCATTAGAAATTAGTTGTGAAGAGGTAAAACTTTATACAAGTGTTATTGTCGAAAGCAGCAATATGTTAATGGACATTTTAAATGATGCTTTTGATATTGTGAAAATTGAAGCCGGAAGCTATAAAATATATCCTGAAGCTTTCGATCTGAACGAATTGCTTTTTGATATCTACATAAAATATAAACCCGAAGCCGAGAAGAAAAATCTGCAGTTTTTTCTTGAAAACTTAATCAGTGAAGAGTATTTTATTGAGTCATCAAGAGATTCGATACAAAAAGTATTAAGCAAACTGATTGAAAATGCCATAAAATATACCAAACAGGGCTGGGTGAAGATCAAATACACCGAAATAGATAAGCAAATTTGGTTTTATGTCGAAGATTCAGGAATTGGTGTTAATAAAGCAGTTCAACCCAAATTATTTCATAGCTTTGTTTCCGAACAAGTTTCAAAATCGCGCCATGTAAGTGGAACAGGGCTCGACTTGACTTTGTGTAGCGGTTTAGTCAATTTGCTGGGAGGAACAATTTTGTATGTCCCGGTGGAAGATCAAGGCTCCGTCTTTAAATTTTCAATTATCAATTATAAATAGTAAGGCCACTTGGTGGATATCATGAGTTTTTGGCTTGAACTAAATATTGCTACTTTTTTAACGTCTATTTTTGTTTGTGTTTGAACATCAGCTCCTCTTTAATGTTAATTAAATGTGAACATCATCCTTTTATTTTGCCTTTAAAATATTAAATTTGCAGGTCATTAATCCAAGGGTTTTTTTTATGAAGGACAAGAACTTCAATTATTGTAAATCGTTGACTGAATATCGAAGAGAAAGAACAACACCTATCGATATTGGTGGTGTGCTGCTGGGAGGTGATAGCCCTATTCGTATTCAATCGATGACCGATACCGATACATTAAATGTTGATGCTACTGCTGATCAAGTTATTCGTATTGTGAAAGCTGGCGCCGATTATGTTCGTATTGCCGTTAAAAGCACCAAAGAAGCACATAACTTAAAAGAAATAAAAGCTAAAATAAGGAGCATGGGGTGTCAGACCCCTCTAATTGCCGATGTGCATTTTAATCCTAAAATAGCCGAAATTGCAGCTCAGTATGTTTCGAAAGTTCGAATCAACCCGGGTAACTTTTACGATAAGCGTGCCCAATTCCATAAATACATATACAGCGATGCCGATTACCGAAAGGAACTCGAAAGCCTCGAAGAAGCCATAACTCCATTTATCAATATTTGTAAAGAGTACGGTACTACTGTTCGGATTGGAGCTAACCATGGTTCATTGTCCGATCGGATCATGAGCCGTTATGGCGATACTCCGGCTGGTATAGTCGAATCGGTTATGGAGTTTTTACGCATTTGTAATAAACTCGATTTTCATAAAATTGTTATTTCCATTAAGTCGTGGAATACTCGAGTGATGGTTTATACCGTTAGGCTTATGAATTATAAAATGCGCCTCGAAGGAATGAAATATCCATTCCACATTGGCGTAACCGAAGCCGGCGAAGGACAAGACGGACGCATTCGTTCAGCTGTGGGTATTGGCACTTTGTTAATCGATGGAATTGGCGATACCATCAGGGTCTCATTAACCGAAAAGCCTGAAAATGAAATTCCCTTTTCCCAAAAACTGATTCGTGTTATTGAAGCACGAAAAGGACACGAACCAATTGATGCGCCTACGTTTACGCAAACCAATCCATTTGAATATGAGCGCCGTTATGGACGTCCCGTTCGTAAGATTGGAAATCGTCGTTTGCCTGTTGTTATTGCCTCGCTAAACGATAATACAATTTTGGAGGTTTCAAATTTGAATGGACGCACCGAGCCCGATTATTATTACGATGGTAAATATATCATGAATAAAAAGGGAAGAAAATTCCCCGTACTTACGCTCGAAGATTATCTCTATAACGATATTTATCAAAGTACGCACCGCTTTGTACGTACCAACCGTAAAGAATTTGTTGAATTTAGGAAACTAAATCCCGAAATAGTTACCAAGCTCAAAGCCGAACGTAAGGCAGTAATTATGCTCGAATCGGATAACAAAAACCGATATGCCGACATGAGGGCTTTTTTCATGTTGCTCGAATCAATTATTTGTAGGTTGTCGGTTGTGCTTTGGGGGCATTATAACGAACGCTCGTTGCAAGACTTACAACTAAAAGTAGCAACCGATATGGGCGGATTATTCATTGATGGTTATGGCGATGGTATTTTGATTACCAACGAGACCAACGATATCTTTTATTCCGATCTTAAAAACACCAGTTTTAATATACTTCAGGCCACACGCATGCGAATTTACAAATCGGAGTTCATTTCGTGCCCCGGTTGTGGACGCACGCAATTCGATTTACACAAAACTACCAAAGATGTGAAAGAACATTTCTCGCACCTGAAAAACCTTAAAATTGGAATTATGGGCTGTGTGGTAAATGGTCCCGGCGAAATGGTCGATGCCGATTATGGCTTTGTGGGTGCTGGAAACGGTAAAGTGAATCTCTATAAAGGTTCAAAAGTGGTTAAACGCCACATCCCATACGAAGAAGCAGTTAAAGAGCTTGAGAAGATTATTCGCGAGAATAACGATTGGGAAGAACAATAAACTTCATTACATCGATTAAAATAAAAGGTCAATTTACATTGAACATGTAAATTGACCTTTTATTTTAATGAGCATTTGCGAAAACATCCACTTTGTTTGTTCCTCAATACGTATTTTGTTTGAACGATTGTTTTAAGACCAATAGAGCATCATTGGGTATACTTGTGTTTTGATTGTCAATTATCTTTGATCTTGTATCGCCGCAATTGACTTAGCTTAAATTACACTGTTTTTCGCCTTAAAAAACTATTGTTATTTAGTGTGACTAAATGACAACGAACTTGCCTACATTATTTAAAGAAATGATAAAGGGTGAATATGTTTTTTATACATATTCACCCTTTGTATTGTATTTGGAACAACTTTGCTTTTTAGTAAAATGTTCGTTCTATAAGAATATTAGTTGAGTAAGAATATATACCGGCAATAATATTATCAGCGAAAATTTAAACATGTAACCAAAAAAGCTGGGCATTTTAATTTTGTTTTCTTCGGCTATTGCTTTAACCATAAAGTTAGGCCCGTTTCCGATATAGGTCATTGCACCAAAGAAAACTGCCGAAAGGCTAATTGCGGTCAGTATAATTTCGGGTATATTAGCAATAAGGGTTGTTCCAGGCGCACTAGCTCCCATACCCAAGGCCACGTTGTAGAACGAAATAGCGGTGGGCGCATTGTCTAAAAAGGCGCTTAATCCGCCCGTAGCGTAGTAAAAGTGCCAAGGTTGACTCATCCCAAAATGGCTTGCGTTTTCTCTTAAATAAATTAAGGTAGGGGTCATGGTAATAAAAATACCAAGAAATAAGAATGCCACTTCGATGATTGGTTTCCAAGTGAAATTATTATGTATATATCGGTTTTCTTTATTGGTAAAGATTAACGATAAGCCAGTTAACAGCAAGATAACGCATTCGCGAATAAAGCTCAAGTTATGGTTATTGTGTATTGCCTCAATGTGTTGACCATTGATAAATGCCACTGAAAAAATCACTCCTAAAAGGAAAATGAAATTTATTTTCCCAGTAATGCGAAATTCCTTTTTTGGTTGCGGTGTTTTAACTGGTACTGGAGTTTCTTTTTTGTAGTAAAAGGTGTCAATTACAAAATAAATAATTAGCAATATCGCGCTTACAAAGATCCACTCTTTAAACAGATTGAAAAACCAGAAAAAAGGTACTGAACGCAAGTATAACAAGAAGAGTGGGGGATCGCCAAGTGGTGTTAAAATTCCACCGGTATTGGCTACAATGGCAATGAAAAACAATATGGTGTGCACTTTATATTCTCGTTGCGAATTAGTTTTAATAACCGGTCTGATCAGTAGCATAGCGGCTCCAGTTGTTCCCATAAAAGAGGCTAAAAGCCCTCCAACGGCTAAAAACATAGTGTTTGTTAGTGGTTTTGCACTCAAGTTGCTATTGAGGTGAATACCTCCAGTAATGACAAACAATGAGCCTAACAAAATAATAAAAGGAACGTAATCAAATAGAATTTGATGCACGAGTTCCTTTTGCATCCCCTTCATTAATAGTAAAATTATTACAGGGATACCTAGTAAAAGCGATACTTTTAATTTGTTTTTGTTTTGTTCCCACCAATGCTCAAAAAGCAGAGGACCTACAGCAATTAGTGCTAACATGAGCACGAATGGGATCGATAGCCACATGGGCATTCCTTCAACTCCTGATTGATTCATAAAATAATTTGTTTAATGCTTCGACAAACTTTCCATTTAAATTAACTGGATAAATTCCTGATTTGAAAATGTTGATAACCAGGTTTTTATTATAAACTTGGATATCATTATTCAGACATAATAAATCATTTATGCTTTGATTATAAGAACCGTTGCACATCTAATTAGTTCTATTTGTTTAATTTGAGTGGGCGAAATTAGAAAAATATTTGCGTGATTGTTCTTATTCAGCGAACTATTTTTATTGACAATCTTTTTACGTGATAATGGTTACATTAACTTAATGAATCAACTTTGGAATGTGATTTATTGATTAATTGGTTTTTCGAAAATTCGATATCGCTTATAAACAACTCCTCCCATACGTTCCATTTCGGCTCTTACACGGGTGTTGTGTTCCAATTCGAGGTGCGAGTCGATAACTTTTTTGCCCGCTTTTTTTGCCGATTCAATCATTTTAATTCCCATTAATACATTGATGCCTTTTCCTTGGTATCGTGGATCGATAGCGCCAAGCAACAAGTTAAGTTGTTTTGATTTTTTTCCAGCGGTTAAAACCGGTATGAACCCAAATGGAAGCAGGCGTCCCTTCGCTTTTTGTATCCCCTTGCTGATATCCGACATCCCTATTATTGTTCCAATTATCTCTTTTTGTTCATTAATAGCCACTTTTATGAAGCCCGGATTAATGAGGTATAAATACCTGTTGGCAAAATCATCCATTTCTTTTTTGTCGAAAGGCGTGAAACCGTAAATGTCGACAAAAGTGTTATTAATTAGTTGAAGTACAGGCCTTATGTATGTCTTAAGTTTTTTACGGCTGTCGAATTCAAGTATCTTAATTGTTGAATTGTTGTTTTTGAAGCGCTCATCAATTTTATTATAAATGGCTGGCATCTCTTCTGGTATGTCAACTCTATATACAACCAAATCGACTTTTTTCTGAAAGCCATTATTATTTGTAAGGTCAACCATGTATGAAAAATTGCAGTTTGAAGCAATAACAACCGGTTCATTAAAACCTTCAACGAGAAAGCCTTGTGGGTCTTTGTCTGAAAATGCTAGGGGACCTACAAGCTTGTTCATTCCTTTTTGAGCTGCCCATTTCGATATGTATTCAATCATCGCATCAAAAACTGCCTGATCATTAAACGTTTCGATGTATGAAAAGCGGGCACTTTGTTCGTTATGTTTTTGGTTGTAGTTGTGGTGAATTAAACCCATGCAGCGACCTGCAAGCTTGCCATTTTTATAGGCTAAAATCAAAACATGATCACAATGCTTGAATGAATGGTTTTTTTGAGGATTGAAATAAGACCAATCGTCTAAATAAATGGGATGTACCCAGTTATTGTGGTTAGTGTGAATTTTTTCGGGCAGAAAAATGAATTCGCGTAAATCGCTTTTACCCGCTACTTCTTTAATTTTTATTTCCATAGTATAGCCAAATAAACGGCGCTAAGATAGACGTTTTTTCGCAATCAAGTTTTTAAATTTCTTAATTTTCGTTATACTTTGAAGTATAGGTAATCACACACATTCCGCCATAGGTTTTGTGGCTGCCTAATGCAAGACCGGTGTAGTTGAAGTTGTTGTCTAATAGTGTTTTACGGTGACCGCGTGATTTTACGCCATCGTCAATTAAAAGCGAAATAATTACAAAGCGCGGTTCTATGTCGCCGTAATGAATGTTTTCGGCAAAATACCCGAGAAAGCTTCCAAATTGGTTCAGCCGATCAACAGGTGTTGTATTGCTGCTCCCTTTGTGACCCGTTTTGTCGGTGAGGCTTTGGTCTAGTACTAATAATTGGCAAGATCTCGACATTCCGCGCGAAGGTTTTAAAATTGATACAGATTCTGCTTCCGATAACACTTTTAGACATTCGAGGTAGGCTTCACGTCCTTCGCTTGTAAGAATAGGTGTTTTACCAGGAATCGACAGCATCTTATTATCATAAAAGACACCCATCCATGTCAGAAACTGATTGGCGTACTGCGCTGGATTATAGCGTAGCATGTTCATTTCGAGTATTATGTCCTTCTCTGCAATGCTAAGGTAATTAACATCGCGAGCTGTGTCAAGCTCTTTTATGGGCCATTCGAAATTTGCCTGTGCCAAAAGGTTGTGGCCCAATAGTATGAATAGTAATGCTAGGATTTTATTTTTCATAATTCAATAATGAACTTTGACTTAAAACTATTATCTGTCTTATACTAGAACGTAAAAATGGCAAAAGGTTGCATGTTTTACACAATTTATTTAACAACACATTAACAACGCCTAACAATCAAATAACAAACTTGTTTGTTGTATAGATGTATTTTTGATTCATTCTAAATAAAATTGTAAACTATAAATAAAAGAAGTGTTATGAGAAAACAATTAATTATTTCATTATTGGTAATTTTTGCAGTTTCGGTATTTGCACCGGTAGTATCTATGGCTTTCAATAGCGACGTTGTTATCGTTAATGTTGATGACAAAGAGAAAAAAACTGACGCTAAAAAAGCTGATACCAAAAAAGCAGCAGAGTGTGATAAGAAAGCTGATGCAAAAACCAGTGATTGCTGTGCCAGCAAAGAAGCTAAGCCTGCTTGCACTGAGAAAAAAGCCGAATGCACTGATAAGAAAGCTGAATGTACTGAGAAAAAAGCCGAATGTGGCGACAAAAAGTAGAATAGTTTTTTTAAGTTAAAGTAAGAATAAGTGCCTTGCCAAATTTGGTGGGGCATTTTTTATTTTAAGAGTTTTAGATACTGATTGAATTGCTGAAGGTCGCCATTAATTGTCGATCGTTTTATCCCTTTAGCCCATTTCCGGATGTTATTATTGGGGTGATCCTCAAATATTGAAAGAAGAAGTTTTATTTTACTGATTTCGTATATTTTAACCTCATTCAAAAGACTACCGGTATCGTGAAGTATTGTTTTTTCTTGGTCTGACAATTCAAGTGGACTTGATTCGGTTTTAGTTTTAATTGTTTGTGTCTTTTGCTCAGGCATAGCGTAATCATTTGTTAGTGGAAAATCAATAATAAAAGTTGTGCCCTTCCCTAATTTCGAATGAAAATCAATTTTTCCTTTGTGTGCTTCGATGGCCATTTTACAAAATGCCAGTCCAATGCCGGTTGATCCCGATTTGCCAACCCTGCTTACAATGTATTGACCAAATTTTTGAAAAACTAATTCCTTTTGATCTTCGGGTATTCCAGGGCCGCTATCTGAAATGCTAATGCTAATGTTTTTATCGCTTTTGATGGTGGTAATAGAAATTGAACTACTGCAGGGGGTGAATTTTAGTGCATTCGAAAGCAGATTTATGATAACCCGGGTCATGATTTCAGTATCGACATGAATAAGAATATCGTTCTGTAAAAATATTTTTAAATCGATGTTCTTTTCTTCAATCAGGTAATTTACCTGATATAAGGCTTTATCGATAATTTCGTTTAACGGAGTCTCATTTAGCGTTAAGTTCATGTTGTTTTTTTCGTATCGCTGAACATCTAAAAGGTTTTGAACTAGGTTGAGCATTTGGTTGCCGGCATAAACTACCCTTTGGTTTTTCGAAAAATTAAGAACAATGTTTAAGGGGTTCTTCAAATCGTGAACAATCATTTGTGTCAGGCTCTCTTTAAAAACACTTAACTCTTGAAGGTTTTGGTTGACAATGGTCAATTGTTGAGATTGTTCTTCAATTTCTTCCTTCTGTTCAAATATTTGTTGGGTCCGTTCTTTTACGGTTTCTTCGAGTTGCTTATTATAACTTTCAAGTTCTTTGGTTAACGATTCGATACTACTAAATGCCCTTGAAAAACGTTGCGATAAAACATTCGATTGCGACAAGGCCAATGTGAATAGTCCAAAGTGAATTAGAAAACCGCTGTTTGCGTATTTATTATAATAAAGCATGTCGTTAATTATAATAACGAAGAATATGATGTAACCGACTAAGAAAATCAGCGCGTATTCTCTCTTTTGTATCGAAGCGATACTCAGCATAACTAACATGTATATGGCTATTATCAACAAGAAAAACTGAAATACCAATGGGGTATATGAGAAAAAACTTACCGGTGTAAAAATCACAATGATGCAAAATACAACAGTAACCCATATTACTATTTGTTCAATTTTTTTGCTGATTAAATCTTTGTAAAACGAATAAAAAAAACTGTACATCAACGGAAGCACTATTTGATAAGACAAGTATTCTATCCTTACTGAAAATAGCCAGTTAATATTTGGTAGTACATCAATTAGTATTTCGTTGGTTGTGATTAGCCTAAGTGCGATAAAAAAAGATATGCTACTAAAAATTAACATCGATTTATCCTTTGGTCGAAATATATAAAGGATGAAATGATATAAGCTTAGCATGATTAAGAATCCTAACAGTAGGCTGCTGAAAATTAGGTCGTTTTTTTTATATTTGATGATGTTTGCCGATGAGCCGAAAACGATAGCATTTTCGGCACCGCCTTTACGGTGCACAAAGTTAGCAACCTGAATTACCACTTCGAGTTGTTTGTTTATCGATTCAACAAAGCATTCGTTACGTTTCCAACTGGGGGCGCTTTCTTCCTTTGTTGCTCCAACTTTACCAGCTTGGGCAACTAATTTACCATTTACCCACATGGTGTACGAGGTTTTAAATTCCTTTATTCTCAAACCATATTGTTGCTCTGTGGGAACGTTTATTATAAATCGATAGGTGGCATAACCAATACCATTGAGTTTTTCTCCTTGGTATTCAAAATTATTCCAAATACCAGGTATTTTAATGTAGCCATTTGGAACTTGCTGGTTTGGCAAAGCAAAATCTGAAGGTGTAAGTAGTTTTTCCCAATAAAACTCAACATCGCCTTCTAATATAAAAAGTTTATCATTAAAGGTTTCGGCATCATATAAATCTAAAATCCCGTTTTCAATTTTTTCCGAATTGGAATAGGAAAAGTTGGTTTGCTGAATTCCTGTGTACGCTAAAATCAGTACGAAACTCATCAAAAGAAAGATGAATAAATTTAATGGAAATCTCTTCTTTATCATCGGGCTTTCAAATTTTCGATAAAAATAATTTTTCAAACATACAATGTAATCCTTTTTGATGATTTTTAACTCGTCAATTTTAAATGTATTGGGTTTAAAACACAAAATAAAGGTTATTATCGTTAAGTTGTTGTTGTCTGAGTTATTATATTGTTGTCCTTGTAGAAAGTGGCTTTTTGTGATAGTCGGTTATAAAGCACTTTTGCTTAATTTGCGGTAGGTATAATTTCGAATTAAAGGTCTGAAAACAACAACACTTTATCGTACATTAATTCGTTATTCATATTTAAGGGCAACACTTCTGTTTTCTATTGTTTTATTACCTTTGTGCAAATTTTAAATTTTATGGCTGAGAGCAACTTTGTTGATTATGTGAAAATTAGTTTCAGGTCGGGCAACGGTGGCCCAGGTTCGAGGCATATGCGTCGCGAAAAATCTGAGCCAAAAGGTGGCCCCGATGGTGGTGATGGCGGCCGTGGTGGACATATTATACTTAGGGGCAATGAACAAATGTGGACCCTACTGCACTTGAAATACCGCAAACATGTTTTTGCAGGTCATGGCGGATCAGGAGGCGGATCAGGTAGTACAGGCGCCGATGGTGAAGACATTATATTGGAAGTACCTTTGGGTACTATTGCCAAAGACGAAGAAACAGGCGAAGTGATTTTCGAAATTACCGAAAATGGTGAAGAAAAAATATTGATGAAAGGCGGTCGTGGTGGTTTAGGAAATACCCACTTTAAATCGGCCACAATGCAAACCCCCCGATTTGCTCAGCCTGGTGAAGATTTAGTTGAGGGCTGGCGTATTCTCGAATTGAAAATATTAGCCGATGTAGGATTGGTTGGTTTCCCCAGTTCAGGTAAATCGACTCTATTGTCGGTGGTTTCGGCCGCAAAACCCAAAATAGCCGATTATCCCTTTACCACACTTGTTCCTAATTTGGGCATCGTGGGTCATCGCGAAAGTAAGTCGTTTGTTATGGCCGATATTCCCGGAATTATTGAAGGAGCTCACGAGGGCAGAGGTTTGGGACTGAGGTTTTTACGCCATATCGAACGTAACTCTATGCTTTTGTTTATGGTGCCTGCCGATAGCAAGGACTATTTGAAAGAATACAATATTCTTTTGAGCGAACTGGAGCAATATAACCCCGAGTTACTCGATAAACAGCGCTTGTTAGCCATCTCGAAATCCGACATGCTCGACGAAGAATTGATGAATGAGATCAGTGAAATATTTACCAATATTCCGCATGTATTTATTTCATCGATTACCGGTTTTAACATCGACCGGCTGAAAGATCGTATCTGGAAAATATTAAATAGTTGAAAATGATAATTTTTGATTGGCTAAATCAGGTTGACACCCAATTGTTTCTTGCTCTGAATGGATGGAATAATTCATATTTCGATCGTTTTTTCACCCTTTTTACAAGCATGCAAGTTTGGTTTCCGCTGTATATTTTATTGGTCATTCAATTAGTTAGGAAATATAAAATTCAGGCCATTTGGCTTTTATTGTTTTTCATACTTACCATAGTGGCAAGCGATCAATTATCGGGATTATTCAAGGTCATTGTGCAAAGGCTTCGTCCTACACACGCACCGGCTTTGTTGGGTTTAGTTAATGCTCCCGCTGGTAAGGGAGGTTTGTATGGTTTCGTTTCGTCGCATGCGGCCAACTCGTTTGCACTAACTTTTTTACTTGGTTTTTTGGCCAATAGAAAACGTATTTGGAGTGCTTTTATTCTATGGTCATTGTTAACTGTTTATTCAAGAATATATGTTGGCGTACACTATCCACTTGATATTTTTTGTGGCGCCCTTTTGGGATTTTTAATTGCCTGGGGAATATACCGTTTGTTACTTTTATTTGACCATAATTTTCAGCAAAACCGAATATTAAAGGGAGATAAGTGGGAATTGAAATATACCAATCCATTGTTGATTGCTTTGATATTTATCACAATCACTTTATTTATTGTTTCTTTTTTAATGGTGAAATATTTTTAATGAATACATAATGACTGAATTGAATCAAATTTATACCGGGCAAATTGTTGAAGGTAAAAAAAAGCTTGTGCGACTTAACCGGAGTTTGATTTGGCTTTCGATATTTCGTTTTCTGTTTTTTATATCGGCCCTGATTGTTCCCTTTTTGCTGTACACTTTATCGGTATTTGCAGCTGTTGCTGTTCCTGTTTTATTGATGGTGTTTTTTGTTGTGGCCTTAAAATATTATGCTAAACTGGGGAGGCGAAAAGAATTTGAACAACACAAATTAAATGTCAATCAGCATGAGTTAGATGCGCTCCAACATCATTTTCATCAATTCGATGATGGAAAGCAATACATTAACCCCGAACACTTCTATTCATACGATTTGGATTTGTTTGGACGTGGGTCACTTTTCCAGTTTTTAAACCGAACGGTTACTTTGGGCGGAAGCCAATTGCTCGCTAGTTTTCTTGAATTGCCCCTATTTAACACAACTCAGATAGTTGACCGACAGCAATTAGTAAAGGAGTTGGCTGGGGATTACCAATGGCGGCAAACCTTTGCTGCAAACGGAAAAATGTATGCCGAAAATGAGAGTGAAAATGAATTATTCTCCAAATGGGAGCAAGATGACTTTACGCTTAAAACGTTCTCGTTCGCCAATATTTTGTTGTTAATTTTACCTGTAATTTCGCTCTTTACTCTATTGTTCTGGATTTTTAAGGATAACTCTAGTTTATTTGTTTTGTCGGGCATTGTACAGCTTGGACTTTGGGTTGTTGAAAAGAAAAACATCAACCGCCTTTATGTGCAATTTGGAAAACGCGCCAACCTGTTGAAAAAATATGGGCATTTACTTACAATGATCGAAAGCTTTAACTGGCAATCGAACGAAGGTAAGGCGATGTATCAAAAAATGAAAAAAAGCGGCATTCCTTCGGTCGAAATACGTAAGCTGGAAAAATTAATAGCAGCTTTCGATAACCGGAACAATATTTTTGCTGGTATTGTATTGAACCTGATTTTTGCCTGGGATGTGCGTTGTTCATATCAAATTATTAAGTGGCACAATCGCAACCGGCAATTTTTTGGCGAATGGGGAAAAAATATTGCTTTTATTGATGCTGTTTGTTCCTTGTCGAACTTTACGTTTAACCATCCTGAATACTCTTTTCCTGAGTTTACTGCCGAGTTTTCAATCAATTCAACCCGAATGGGGCACCCACTTATTCGTCCCGATAAAAGGATCGATAACGATTTCCAATTTTCGCCCGATTCAAATGTTATTATCGTAACTGGTGCTAACATGGCTGGCAAAAGCACGTTTTTGAGAACCATTGGAGTGAATATGGTGCTGGGAATGTGTGGCGCTCCGGTTTGTGCCGCTGCAATGCGTTTTAAGCCCGTTGGGCTTTTTTCAAACATGCGCACCACCGATTCGCTCTTCGACGACGAATCGTACTTTTTTGCTGAGCTAAAACGAATAAAAGCCATCCTCGATGAAATAGATAAAGGCCATGAGATGCTTATTATTTTGGACGAAATACTGAAAGGAACCAATTCGGTCGATAAATTATCAGGATCGCAAAAGCTTATCCAGCGCCTAATTAAAAACAATGTTCCGTCTATAATTGCTACGCATGACCTGAAATTAACCGAAATGGCCAAACAGTTTCAAGGCAAAGTACAAAACAAATGTTTCGAGATTGTTATCGAAAATAACGAAATGCATTTTGATTACCAGTTGCGCGACGGTGCAACTTCAATTATGAACGCAACATTTTTGATGCGGAAAATGGGGATAATTGAATAAGTCAAAAAAATCATTATATTCCGAAGTTTTCTGAATTGATTTACCGTTCAGGCGCTAACTGAAAACAATCAAATTCTTTTTTTTAATTGCTAAGGAAAACAACAGTGATTCCGGCTATTTCGCAGGTATATTGATCGTTATTTGAGATTGTTCTGATTGTTGCTTGGCGAGAATTGTTGAAAAAGATCAATTTTTTCGATTCATTTTTTATCAACTATTTTAATTTTTACTGTTGATAAAAGATTTCGGAGCTGAAATTGCTTTTCGTTATATTTGTACAAATTTGGACTAAAAATATGCAAGAACAAGTTAACTATACTGAAGACTCAATCAAAACGCTCGATTGGCAGGAACACATTCGCCGTCGTCCTGGAATGTACATTGGTAAGCTGGGCGATGGTTCTCAGGCCGACGATGGTATATACGTTTTGCTCAAAGAAACGATTGATAACTCCATTGATGAATTTATGATGGGGAATGGTCGTAAAATTGAAGTGAAAGTTTCGGATGAGTTAGTGTCCATACGCGACTTCGGTCGGGGTATACCGCTGGGCAAATTGGTTGATGTTGCTTCCAAAATGAATACCGGGGCTAAGTACGATTCAAAAGTATTTAAAAAATCGGTTGGGTTAAACGGTGTTGGTATAAAGGCAGTTAACGCATTATCTTCAAGTTTTTCTATTTACTCTTATCGCGAAGGTGAAGTAAAAGAGGCCAGTTTTAGCCAAGGATTAATTGTTAAAGAAGAACCGCTCAGACCCACCGAAGAACCCAATGGGACAATGGTGGCTTTCAAACCCGACGAAAGTATTTTTAAAAGCTATCACTACATCAGCGACTATATCTCGTCGATGATGAAGAACTATACTTTTCTGAATGCCGGATTAGTTATTGAGTTTAATGGAGAGAAATTTCATTCAAAAAATGGTTTGTTCGATTTGCTGAACGAAAATATGGACAGCGAACCACTTTATCCCATTATTCATTTAAAAGGAGAAGATATTGAAGTTGCTTTAACTCACGGAAACCAATATGGCGAAGATTATTATTCGTTTGTAAATGGTCAGCATACAACTCAGGGCGGTACTCACTTGTTGGCTTTTCGCGAAGCCTTGGTGAAAACAATTCGCGATTTTTACAAAAAAGATTTCGATTCATCCGATATCCGAGCGTCGATTATTGCAGCTGTGAGTATTAAGGTGGAAGAGCCTGTTTTCGAATCGCAAACGAAAACAAAACTGGGTTCGAAAGATATAGGCCTCGAAGGCCCCTCGGTACGAAATTTTGTAATGAACTTTATTCAAACCGAGCTTGATAATTATTTGCATAAAAACCAAGAGGTTGCCGAAATGCTGTTGCACCGTATTGTAGAATCGGAACGTGAGCGCAAGGCCATTTCAGGCATTAAAAAACTGGCCAAACAAAGGGCCAAAAAGGTAAACCTACACAATAAAAAATTACGCGATTGCCGTATTCATTACAACGATAAGGACGATCGTAAAAACGAGTCAAGTATTTTTATCACTGAGGGCGACTCGGCCAGTGGCTCAATTACCAAAAGTCGCGACGTGAATTCGCAAGCCGTTTTTAGCCTTAGGGGAAAACCTTTAAACTCTTACGGACTCACCAAAAAAGTGGTGTACGAAAACGAAGAGTTTAACTTGTTGCAGGCAGCCCTCAATATTGAAGATGGGCTGGATGAGCTGCGTTATAACAAAGTTATTATTGCAACCGATGCCGACGTTGATGGAATGCACATTCGCTTGTTGTTGCTTACTTTTTTCCTTCAGTTTTTCCCCGAGCTGGTTCGAAAAGGACATGTGTACATTTTACAAACCCCTCTTTTTAGGGTACGTAACAAACGCAAAACCTATTATTGTTATTCGGAAGAAGAACGACAAAAAGCGGTCGAAAAAGTAGGAGTAAACCCCGAAATAACTCGATTTAAAGGTCTAGGTGAAATTTCGCCCGACGAATTTAAAGCTTTTATAAGCGAAGACATACGTCTCGAACCCGTTTCGCTTCAAAAAGGTGACTCTATTAAACAAATTCTTGAATTTTATATGGGTAAAAATACGCCCGAACGTCAGGAATTTATTATCGATAATTTGTACATCGAAAAAGACGAATTGAATTAGAATGAACGCTTATTTTAACAAGGCTAAAAGCCAAACCACATCATATTAGAATGAGTACAGAAGATATTATAAACCAACCCGACAATAACCCCGTCGAAGAGCAAGGCAAAGAAAAGCACGAGTTAAAATACTTGGGTGGCATGTACGAAACCTGGTTTCTCGAATATGCTTCGTATGTAATTCTCGAAAGGGCAGTACCTTATGTAAATGATGGGTTGAAACCCGTACAGCGCCGTATTCTGCATGCCATGAAAGAAATGGACGATGGTCGTTTTAATAAAGTGGCCAATGTTATTGGTCAAACCATGCAGTACCACCCCCATGGCGACGCCTCAATTGGCGATGCGTTGGTTCAGTTGGGACAAAAAGAACTATTGGTTGAAACCCAGGGTAACTGGGGTAATCTTCTTACTGGCGATGGAGCAGCAGCTCCCCGATATATCGAAGCTCGACTTTCAAAATTTGCACTCGATGTGGTTTTCAATGCTAAAACAACCGTGTGGCAGCTGGCTTACGATGGCCGAAAACGAGAACCAGTTACCTTACCGGTAAAATTTCCACTTTTATTGGCACAAGGAGTTGAAGGTATTGCGGTTGGATTGTCGTCAAAATTGTTGCCTCATAATTTCAATGAATTGATTGATGCGGTAATTCTTCATTTAAAAGGACAGCCCTTCGAGATTTTTCCCGATTTCCCCACTGGTGGTTACGTCGATGTATTGAAGTATAACGACGGACAGCGCGGCGGCAACGTAAGGGTAAGGGCTAAAATCGATAAAGTGGACAATCGTACCCTAGCCATTACTGAAGTGCCTTTTGGCCGAACTACTTCGTCGATAATTGAATCAATTATTAAGGCCAACGACAAGGGCAAAATTAAATTGAAAAAAATCGACGATAACACTTCATCTAATGTCGAAATACTAATACACCTTATGCCTGGTGTATCGAGCGATAAAACTATCGATGCGCTTTATGCTTTTACCGATTGCGAAATTCCCATTTCGCCAAACGCTTGTATCATTGAAAACGATAAACCTCACTTTATTGGGGTGAGCGATATTTTGAGGAAAAATGCCGAGCAAACCGTTGTGCTGCTCAAATTGGAACTCGAAATTAAAAAGAGCGAATTGGAAGAAGCATGGCATTATGCTTCGCTCGAAAAAATATTCATCGAAGAACGTATCTATAAGGACAAGCAGTTTGAAGACAGTCAGAATATGGACGAAGCAGTTGCCCATATTGATAAACGACTTGAACCTTGGAAACCAAAGCTAAAACGTGAAGTTACCCGCGATGATATCCTCAAATTGATGGAAATTAAAATGGGGCGTATCCTTAAGTTCAATACCGATAAGGCCAATGATAATATACTTTCTATCGAAGACGAAATTGCCGTAATTATTAATAATATCAATAATATTATTCCTTTTACCATTGAATATTATTTGCGTATTAAAAGTAAATATGGAAAAGGGCGCGAAAGAAAAACCGAAATCAGAAGTTTCGAAAATATTGTTGCAACTAAAGTGGTGGCAGCCAACGAAAAACTTTATGTCGATTTCGACGAAGGTTTTATGGGTACCAGCCTGAAGAAGAATACTTATGTGTGCGATTGTTCTGATATCGACGATGTTATTGTTTTCAGAAAAGATGGTGTTTACTTTGTAACAAAAGTGTCGGAGAAAGCTTTCATTGGTAAAAATTTATTGCACGTTGCTGTGTTTAAGCGGGATGATAAGCGAACTATTTATAACCTTCTTTATCGCGATGGTAAAATAGGGTCTACTTACATGAAACGGTTTGCGGTGACTGGTGTTACCCGCGATAAAGAGTACAGCATGACACAAGGCAACGCTGGTACGCGCATTCTTTATTTTAGTGCCAACCCCAATGGAGAAGCCGAAGTGTTGAGGGTAACCCTTAAACCAAAACCACGACTTAAAAAACTGATTTTCGAAGTAGATATGGCCGAGTTGGCCATAAAAGGCCGAAATGCAAATGGTAATATTGTTACACGTAACGATGTGCATAAAATTTCGCTCAAAGAAAAAGGAGCTTCAACGCTTGGAGGCCGCAAAATATGGTACGATCCCGATGTGAAAAGGCTTAATGCCGATGCCAGGGGAGTATTCCTTGGCGAATTTCAGGGTGAGGATAAAATTTTAGTGGTTGCCAAAAATGGCGATTTCGAATTCTTTTCGTTCGACCTTGGTAACCATTTTCCTGATCAAATTTTAATTATTGAAAAATTCAATCTTAATAAAACTATGAGCGTGGTTTATTGGGACAACGAACAGGGATTTTATTACGTGAAGCGTTTTCAGTTTGATGAAGATGTTCCGTTAAATAAACCTCAAAGCTTTGTTGGCGATAATCCCGATAACAAGTTGATTAGTATTACTTGGGTGCATTATCCTCGATTTGAACTCGAATTTGGCGGTAAAAATAGCGATCGTGAAAACGAAATTGTTGAAGTGGCCGAGTTTATTGCCGTAAAATCGTTTAAAGCTAAAGGCAAACGACTTACCAATTTTGAGGTTAAAAATGTAATAGAAATTGAACCTATAGTAAAAGACGAAAATGAACATGAACCTCCTTTAGAAGAAGAACCTGAAACGGATTTGCCAAATTTCGACGATGTGCCTTTTGAAATAAACAGAAATAAAGAGGAAGGCGATGATGATAAATTGCAAATGTCGCTGTTTGATTAATAATTAGTTATTGATATTATTTACTCTTGAATTGCTAATCGCTTAAGCCAGTAGATTTAAAAGTTGGTGTAATAAACAGGCTTTAGCCCAAATTTGATTGTTCATTTTTTTCTGTCTGTCAACTGACTGATCAATATTTAGCTAAAGTATTGGATTTCATTATAAATAATAAATTGCTTGTAAGCACTTAGAAAACAAAGAACTATGCGTATTTTTTTAATTGGTTACATGGGAAGTGGAAAATCGATGGTAGGCAAGGAGCTCGCTCAAAAGCTTAACCTTCATTTTATCGATATGGACGATTATATCGAAGAACGTAATTGTAAATCAATTCCTCAAATATTTGCTGACGATGGGGAAGAAGGGTTCCGGAAGTTGGAGCAAAAAGCACTTCACGAACTTTCAGAATTCGAAAATGTGGTGATTGCAACTGGGGGTGGCGCTCCCTGCTTTTTCGATAATATGGAAGTAATTAAACGTTCGGGACGCTCAATTTATCTGAAAGCTTCGGCGCGAATTATTGCCGAACGCTTAAAAGAGTCGAAAATTGAACGTCCGCTTATTAAAGGCAAAACTGAACAGGAGCTGATTCTTTTTATCGATCAAACTTTGAATAAAAGAGAAAAATGGTATGAGCAGGCTGATGTGATTATTTCGTTTGACCACGATTTGAGTATTGATGAAATACAAAGTCAACTATAAAAAATGCCTCTAAAGAGGCGTGTTTGATAGTTGAGAAAAAGGTAGGTTTTTCAAGTAATAATTTAAAACGGGTCTTGGTTTACAACATTACTGATGATGAATATGCCCGAGGTAATCATCAAAATTGCCAATGTTAATAAAAAAATCATAAATAGTGTTTTAGTAACGATTACAAATTTATGCCATTTGAAAGTCAAATACACGAAATTTGATTAAATTCTTTATCATTCTTTATTATAACACTTAAAAGTACAAAAGGTTGTCTCAATTATTTGAAACAACCTTTTGTTTTATTTTTAGAATGGTAAATCATTCATGGGCTCATCTGATGAAAGTGGCGGTGGTGGCATGTCGTTGGGCGTGAAGCCTTGAGCGTCGGATGCTCCGCCCGAGGCTGCATTTATTTTCCACGCGTTGATGTTATGGTACCATTTTCCACTGAATTCACGCGATTCGAGGTTGAAAGCGACTTCAATATTGTCACCCATCGAAAAACCACTTAAGAGAGATAATTTATCACCAAAAAGAGTAAAACAAACTTTTTTGGGAAATTGGTCTTCGGTTTCGATCACAAATTCTTGTTTCGACCATTCGTTTCCTGCTTTACTGGTTCCCGTTTGTACGGGTAAAATTTGAATCAATTTTCCTTTTACGTCTAAACTCATGATAAGTGATTAACTATTGTACAATATCAAATAATTCAACTTCAAATATAAGTGCTGAGTTAGGGCCAATTGCACCACCTAAACCACGTGGACCATAAGCTAAATCAGATGGAATGTAGAATTTGTACTTTGAACCAACTGACATTAACTGTAAACCTTCGGTCCAGCCTGCAATTACGCCGTTTAATGGAAATTGGATGGTTTCGCCGCGATCAACAGAACTATCGAAAACAACACCATCAATGGTTGTTCCGTGGTAGTGTACTTCAACTGTACTGGCGGCAGTTGGCTTTTCGCCATCACCTTCAACTAAAACTTCGTACTGGAGGCCGCTTTCGGTAACTTGCACTTTCGAGTTTTTAGCATTTTTCTTTAGAAACTCTTCACCGGTTTTAAGGTTTTTTTGTGCTACGAGTTCGCTTTCTTTACGCATGTATGTTCTGATGGCTAAATCGGCATCTTCTAAGTTCGCATATAATGGTATTTCTTTACCGTCAAATGCATCCATAAGTCCGTTTGCTGTGATTTTTGGATTCAGGTTTGCAAACTGTTTTTTCATATTCTCACCAATTGAAAAACCAAGTGCCAATGCAATTGAATCGGCTTCGTTTTCAATTTTAGCATTTTTTTCTGCTTTAGGTTTTTCGGTAATTGTCGAATCCTGAGCATTTTCGTTTTTCTTACGCAAGTAAGTTCTGATGGCCATGTCGGCAGTTTGTGGTGTTTCGAACAATGGATTTTTAACACCATTAAAAGCATCGACTAAACCGTTTGCAATTACTTCGGATTTTAATTCACCAAATTGCTTGCTCATGTTTTCACCAATAGAGAAGCCAAGTGCAGAAGCAACCGAATCGGCTTCGGTTTTTATTTTTGAACTGGCATTGCTGCTGTTGCCTTGATTGCATGCCGAAAATGCAAGCATTGATATTGCCACGAAGGCAAATAAGAGATTTTTAGTGTTCATTTTTTATGGTTTTTATACTATTTCTATTAATTCAACATCGAAAATTAGAGTTGCTTTTGGGCCAATTGCACCGCCAGCTCCTTGATCGCCATAGGCCAAGTTTGATGGGATAAACAAACGCCACTTAGAGCCAATGGGCATCAATTGCAAAGCTTCGATCCAGCCTTTGATTACTCCGTTTACAGGAAATTCGGCTGGTGTGCCTCGTTGTACCGAGCTGTCGAAAATTGTTCCATCAATTAAAGTACCATGGTAATGGCATTTTACTTTATCGGTAGCTTTTGGTTTTTCACCCTTTCCCTCGTTTAATATTTTGTACTGCAATCCGCTCGAAAGCTCAACAACGCCTTCTTCTTTTTTATTATTGGCAAGGAACTTTTCTCCTTGGGCAGCATTGGCTGCACCCTCGTTTTCCTGACGATCTTTGAAGTAGGTTTCAATAATCTGGTTGGCCTCTTGAGGTGACACTTTTGGTTGTTTTCCGGTCATCACATCTTCAATGGCATCGAAAAGCGATTTTATTTCTACATTATTAATACCCGACTGTAATAAGTTACTAGCCAGACTTAAACCGATTGCATAACTAAATTTTTCTAACTGTGTTTCTAATGACATATTAATAATACTTAAGTTTTTTTTAGATTTTAATCGAAAAATAAATTCTTGCAAAATTAGTTAAAATTGAGTAACCCCAAAGAATTTATTATTATTATCTGCTAAAGTTTTTTAGGTGCTTAAAGGTTTAATTCCGCGTAATATTTCTCTTTTGCCTGGTGGTCCGGCTAATCGTTCAACAATAAAGCCTGCTTTTTGAATGTTTCGACGAACTTCGCCTTTGGCACAATAAGTTACCAATACAGCTCCGGGCTTACAATGTTTATACAGCTTTTCGAACAAGCTGAAATCCCAAATTTCGGGCTGTTTATTGGGAGCAAAAGCATCGAAATAAATCAGATCGATTAAGGGGATTGTATCTAAATCAAATAAAAGTATATCGGTTTGAAATTTAGTGAGCTGAAAATTAGTGGTCAATTGAGCTGTTTCGTTCCATGGGCATTGGTGCAATTTCAAAAAATGTTCATTATGGCCTTCATCGAAAGGCTTGGCATAATTAAGTTGTTGATATTCAGTTGGTGTTAGTGGGTGTTTTTCAATGCCGAAATAGTTCACTTTTGTATCCTTTAGTTGTGCTTCAATTAAAGTGAGCCAAGCATTTAAACCGGTACCAAAGCCAACTTCAAATATATTGAGTGTGGTTTTGTCCATAAGGTTAAACCCTGTATTGATGAAAATATGTTTCGATTCTTGAATTGCGCCATGGGTTGAATGAAAATGTTCGTCAATTTCGGGCACATAAAAGGTATGCGAACCATCTTCGGTAATTTGCAAGGTACGCTTCATGCTTGCTTATTTTATTTTCATCAAATCCATAATTGACTTTTGGTAGCTGATCGAAACCGGAATAACTTGTCCGCTATCGGTGTTCATAACCAACTCGTATCCTTTTTTTCCTTTTTGTAGCAGTTTTACATTTTTAATATTAACCGAAAACTTTCTGTGAACGCGGTATATCGGATAGTCTTGCAATTGTTTTTCGTATTTTTTTAAGGTATTGCGGATGATGATTTTACGTTCTTTTTGTTTATCGATATAATGAATGTTTACGTAGTTATCGTTCGATTCGAGGTAAAGCAAATCGATACATTTTATGGTAACTTTCAAAGTTCCTTTTTCATCTTTAAACGGGATGAAAATTTCAGTAGGTGCTTTGAATTGTTGCGCCACACTGTCAAATTTCTTCTTTATATCTTTCCATGCAAAAAATAATATGGTTAAGGCGTAAGGTATTAGTAAAATTAGCGAGGTGTTTTGAACCGCATTAAATAATAGCGATAAAGGAGTGCGAGTATCATTTAATATCAAAATTTCGAACGAAGTATAAAATACCCCCATGAAAATAATTTCGGCTACAATAAACCATATATAAACTGCAAAGGTTATTTCGTGCGATTTTTTTAGGCGAAGCATCAACACCCGGCTGACGATAATTACAATCATTCCTGTTAGTACAATAATTGCCGATGCTATTAGTAATTCCCATGATTTTGCTTCGTACCAGTTATCGTAACCAAACGGACGGTATATATTAATAAAAACGTAAGCAAATATTGTGGTGAATGCAATTTGAATTATTGTATTCTTACTGGTAGTTAAATATTCGGGTATTGATTGTTTTAGCAACATTAATTTTGATTGTATTTTTGACGGGGTAAATATAACCTTTAAATAAATACTAGTTTGAATAAGCATTTTTTAAATTTCATCGCTTTTGGCTTAGTTTTTACCCCATATATCAAGTATTTATCCCTGATCCTTTCTTGTTCATCCCTCAATGCCTTGCTTCACTACATATATTTCTACTATTGATTTTTAATAACTTCATTTGTGAATTGAATAATGGCTTTTGTGGTTTTTATTAAAAAACACCTCAGGGTCATGCATTCAATTTTAAAATAAATTTCCATAATCAATTCAAGTTTTCCAGAACCTTCGGATTTTCCAGATCCGAAGGTTCTTTTTTTGGTGTAAATTGTAATTTCTTTAATTATTTTATACTAACTAATTAAACCTTATCTGATAAAAGTCATCTAAAAACCGATCTCTAAAATTATTAAAAGTGAACATCACAATTAACGACCTTACAAAAGTTTATGGAAGCGGGCACAAAGCGTTAAAATCCGTTAATCTCGAAATTGAGAATGGAATGTTTGGTCTGTTGGGTGCAAATGGAGCAGGAAAATCAACTTTAATGCGCATTTTAGTTTCGTTAATGAAGCCTACTTCGGGCGAAATATTGGTTAACGGAATGTCCCTTGCCAAAAATCGAAAAGCAATACGTACCTTAACTGGCTATCTTCCACAAGATTTCAGCACTTTTCCTAAACTAAGAACATGGGAGTTTCTCGATTATTCGGCCCGCTTAACTGGTACGAAAAATAGTAGAACCCGGCTCGATAATGTTGACGAGATGCTTGAAGAGGTCGGGTTATTTGAAGCCCGAGAAAGGTATGCCAACAATTTATCGGGAGGGATGAAACGTCGCTTAGGTATAGCGCAGGCTTTAATTGGCGATCCACGTATTATAATTGTCGATGAGCCAACAACTGGTCTCGACCCCGACGAACGCATTCGTTTCAGAAACCTATTAACTAAAATCAGCAATAAAGATGTAATTATTGTATTAAGCACTCATATTGTTGGCGATATATCAAGTACATGCAATCATATGGCTTTGCTTCGCAGTGGAAAAGTGGTTTTTGATGGATCACCTACAGCTTTGATGAACGAAGCACGTGGCAAAGTATGGCGTATTTATGCAACTCACGAACAGTTCGACGAGGTGAACGTGAAATTCAATGTAATATCAACTATTCCATCGGTAGGAGGCTGGGAGCTCGAAGTTGTAACCGATAAGCCAAACGGCTACAAACACGAAGCTGTTGAGCCCAATTTGGAACACGCTTACGTTTATTATATGGAACACAAAGTCGAAACGTCGTTGTTAAGCCAATAAATGAAAACATTATGAAGTATTTCAATTCTATAATTACCATTGCCAAATACGAAAGGAAAATCCTGTTTCGAAGTTGGTTTTTTCGCATTTTTGCCATCCTATCGCTTATTATAATTGGCATTTATAGTGGCGTTACAATTTTCGATAAAAACCCTTTTACATGGATGTTTCGCAGTTTGCCGTCGTCGCTTATTTATTCGAACATGTTTTTGCTAAATATTTTTCAGTCGGTAATTGCTATTTTTCTGGCAACCGATTTTATGAAGCGCGATAAAAAGCTTAACACATCCGAAGTGTTGTACATCAGGCCAATGAGTAATCTTGAATATATTGTTGGTAAAACACTTGGGCTCTTAAGTGTATTCATAATTCTGAACTTGCTGGTCATTGTGCTTACTTCGGTTTACCTGTTTGTTTCATCACAAGTAGTTTTCAGGATTTTACCCATTTTGTACTACTTCATTTTAATAAGTATCCCTGCGTTGATTTTTGTAATTGGAATTTCATACGCGCTGATGAGCCTGATTAAAAATCAGCCTTTATCGCTTATTATCCTTTTGGGTTATGTGGCATTGGTGCTGTTTTATTTAGGCGATAAAATGGGGTATTTGTTCGATTATATGGCTTTTCAAATGCCCATGCTTTATTCCGATATAATTGGTTTTAGTAATATTGAACAGCTACTTTTTCAGCGACTTAGTTATTTTATGTTGGGTATTACACTCATTGTTTTTTCAACATGGAGGTTGAACCGTTTGCCTAATACTAAAAATGCCAATTCATTTTTGGCCGTTTCATCTTTATTGCTTGCAGTTATTTCGTTATATGGCTTTTTCTCAATTGTTAGAGGTAATAATAATATTCAGAAAAACAGGAAGGAATGGGTGCAATTGTCAGCCGATAATTACCAAAATAAAGTGCCCGATTTAGTTAGCGCCAATATTTATTTCGAATACGCTGAAAAAGCAAAAGTGACAGCTAAGCTGAATTTGCAGAACAATACCAATGTTGCACTCGATACCCTTTTATTGAGCTTAAACCCGGGTTTTAAGGTCGATAAAATTGAGAGTAGTGGTTTGGCTATTCCTTTTTTGCAGCAATCGATGTTGATTAGAGTTTTTCCCGAAAAAGCTTTAAATGTTAATGAAAACATTGAATTGACCATAAGTTATGCGGGCATTCCCGATATGAATATTGCTTATCTCGATAATAAAGATGAAGATGTTTATGGCTTCGATCAAGCAATGACCTTGCGTATTGATCGTCGCTACGGATTTTATTCACGCAATTACGTTTTGCTAACCAAGGAGGTATTGTGGTATCCCGTTCCCGGTGTTTTTTATGATCCAACGCGCCCAGCTATTTTCCGACAACATTTTACCCGTTTCGACCTTACTGTAAAATCGGAACCTGGCATGATTCCTGTTTCACAAGGAATTTGCGAAACAGCAGATAGCATCGAATATCACTTTGCGATAAGGGATAAACTTCCACAGCTCTCGTTAAATATTGGCCGGTTTAAACAACAAAAAATCGATATTGATGGCATCGATGTGAGTATTTCGTACATCGAAGGACATAATTATTTTACCAAAAATTTTGATCAATTGAGCGATACCATTGTCGATTTAATTATTGAATACCTCGACGATTACGAACGCCCCTTGGGTTTGTTCTATCCTTATTCTAGCTTTAATTTGGTCGAGGCGCCAGCTCAATATGCGTTCTTGCCTCACTCGTGGACATCAACACTGGCCAATGCACAACCTCAGGTTATCAATTTTCCCGAGTGGGGATTTAATGTGCAACAGGCCGATTTTGCGTCGTCGGCTCGGCGAATTAAACGCGATAGTGAGCGTAATAAAGAAGGGCTGGCCGAGAAAGAAATCCAATCCCGTATGTTTGCCAGTTTTTTGCGTTCAACTTTTTCGGCAAGCGAGTCGAATATGCGTTTTGGTCCACAAACGGCTTCAGCAGGTAATCCTTTCCATATTTTTCCCAACTACTACTATTTTGTAAATTATATCACATCAAGCGAATGCCCAGTACTCAATTATGCTTTCGAAAGTTATTTGATGAAAGGTGCAGACAACCCGCGTCAGATGTTCATGACACGTATGACTGGTATTGGCGACGAAGAAGAGGCCAATCTGATGTTAAAGGAAAAAAGTTTGAAACAAATAATTGCCGAAGAATCCGATCGTCAGAAAGTGAATAAAGTGTTGAGGGCAAAGGGGGCTTATTTATTGAATTGGATGGAAAAACAAGTTGGCGACGTGGGATTTAACAATTTCTTGCTTGAATATTTATACAATAACAGTTTTCGTGAAATTAAATACGAAGAATTGACGGGAGTTTTGTCGGGCAAGTTCGATATGGATATGGGTAATTTTTTGAGTGATTGGTACAATGCCAACCGCTTACCTGCCTTCGGTTTTGACGCTTTAACAGTTTTCGAAACCATTGAAAAATCGCAAGCCGTTTTTGTGGTGCGCACCAAGGTGACCAATTATAGCAATGTTGATGGATTGGTGAAGTATACCTTTATGTTGGGCGAAGGAGGGCGTGGCGGCCGATCGCAAATGGGAGGTGGGTTCTCAGATTCCGATACCGATGAACGTATTTTTCTCATTGAAGGGGGCAAAACCAAAGAATTACAAATGGTACTTAAGGGATCGCCACGTTCGGTTATTCAAAATTCGTTGCTGGCCGAGAATATTCCTTCAAGTTCGATGGTTTATGGATTACGAAGTGAAAAAAATGAAAAGATTGAAGCGCTTAATTATGAGAAGGAATCTAATCAGGCAGTTACTTTGGACGAAGCAGGTGTTTTAATTGTAGATAACCGCGACCCCGGTTTTTTATATACCGACCCCGCAATGAATAACCCAATACGACAATTTGTCGAAAAACGGAAAAAGCAAGCCGATTCCGAATTTGTTGGCGAAGGTTTTGGCTCTGCTCCTTCAACATGGAGCTTGGTGCCTAATGCCGATTACTATGGGAGAATTGAACATTCGGCCATGGTTGTGCGCTCGGGCGATGGCAGCAAAACAGCAAGCTGGACACAGGAATTGCCTGCCTACGGATATTACGATATTTATGTTTATCTGAACCAGCAACGTCGTTTTGGACGAGGACAACGCAACTCCGAACCTGCTGGCCAATATATTTACAAGGTAATGCACGACGATGGAAATGATGAAATTATACTCGAAGTGAAAAATTTCGAAAATGGTTGGAATTTATTGGGTTCGTTTTACATCTCAACCGACTCATCGACAGTAGTTTTATCCGACGCAGGGGGAGCCGGCCGTGTAGTGGCCGATGCTGTAAAATGGGTTTTTCAACGTTAAGTGATTTATTATTTATAGTTGACTATTTATTATTTAGGCTAAGTGTTGATTGAATTGTATTTGTATGATTATTAAATGTGAAAAAACAATATCTATTACTAAAGATGATAACGAAATATTTAAACAAACTATAAATGAACATTAAAAACTACTTAATCCTACTGGTATTGCTGTTTGGTTTTCAGCTTAGACCGGTGCGTGCGCAAGAAACAATGCTCACTTTAGAGCGGACACTCGAAATTGCTTATCAAAATAGCCCCTCAATTTTGCAGTCGAAACTTAACCTTTTACGCAGTCGTGAATCACTTAATGCGCAAAAAGCTTCACTCAAATCGAAGTTTTTCCTCAATGTGAGCCCTTTTTCTTATAATCACAATCGTCAGTTCGACGAGTTGCAATCGACCTGGTACACCAGCGAAACCATGCGCAGTTCTGGTACACTCAGCGTGGTGCAACCTCTAAAAGCTACCGACGGTACTTTGTCGTTGGTTAATACTTTTGGATGGCAGGATACTTATAACGATTATAGTAAAATTAAAACCAATGCGTTCAGTAACAACGTTCAACTTAGGTTTGACCAACCCATTTTTACCTATAACCGAACCAAAATGAATTTGCGTGAATTGGAGCTCGATCTCGAAAATGCTTTGCTCAGTTATTCAATGCAAAAACTGAACATCGAAAAGCAGGTAAGCCAGTATTTTTATCGGGTTTATCAAAATCAACAAAGCTTAGCTATTAGTCGAGAAGAATTGGTAAATCAAAAAAAATCGTACGAAATAATTAAAAATAAAGTTGATGCAGGTTTGGCCGCTAAAGAGGAATTTTGGCAAGCCGAGTTAAACCTAGCCAACGCCCGTTCGTCTGTTTATAATGCCGAAGTTTCGCTCGAAAATACCAAAGATCAATTAAAGCAAACCATTGGTGTTGATTTAAATGCCGATGTTGATGTGCTGGCCAACGTTGAAATAAAAACCATTGACATTCAAATGAATGATGCAATAGATTATGCCTTGCGTCAGCGTATGGAACTGCGTCAACGTGAAATAGATATCGAAAATGCGCAGTTTAACTTGGTCAAAATAAATGCTTCGAACGAGTTTAGGGGAAATGTTTCACTAGCGGTGGGACTATTTGGCGACGATCGACAAGTAAATAGAATATACGATTCGCCTACCGATAACCAACAGGTTGAACTGACATTCGAAATTCCATTATGGGATTGGGGACAAAAAAAATCCAATGTAAAAGCTGCCCAGGCATCGCTACAAATGCAAGAGTTGAATTTCGATAATGAGAAAATATCCATTCATCTAAACATTCGTGAGATATATCGAAACATGCAAAATCTGGTCAATCAAATCGAAATTGCACAAAAAAGTGTTGAGAATGCACAACTTACTTATGAGTTAAATCTCGAAAAATATCAAAATGGCGATTTAACCAGTATGGACCTTAGTTTGTTTCAAAATCAGCTTTCGTCGAAACGTAACGAATTGACCAATGCTTTGATTAGTTATAAACTTGAATTTTTAAACTTGAAAATACAAACCCTTTGGGACTTCGAAAATAATAAGTCAATTGTACCACAAGAGTATTCATCTGAATTTCAAATCGATTAATTACATAAAACAATGAAAAAATTAACCTGGATTATCATATTGACAGTTGTGGTTTTATCTGCTTGCCGTAACGAACAAAGCACTCAGGGCGCCGATGTGAGCGTGCCGGTAAGGGTAAGCGATGTGGTGAAAAAAACCATTTACAACACATTAACTATTAATGGAACCGTAACGCCTGCGGGTAGTGCCGAATTGCTTAGCGAAACCGAAGGTAAATACCGTTTGAATGTTAATAAACGCACCGGAAAACCCTTCAAAATGGGCGATCGAATACAAAAGGGCGAATGTATTATCACCCTGCTTAATAACGAATATGAAATTAGTATTCGAATAGAAGCGAAGAAACTCGATTTGGAAAATGCTCGTCAGGAGTACGATAAACAGCAATCGTTGTACGAAAAAGGCGGAGTGACTTTGCGCGAGCTGCAAAGCTCAGAATTGAGCTATCTCAATACAAAGTACGATTACGAGAATTCCGAAATCCAAATGGAAAAACTTACTGTTGAAGCGCCTATTGATGGTGTAATTGTTGATTTACCCTATTTCTCGCCTAATGTAAAAGTGAGCTCCGGTACAAAAGTAGCCACCATTATGGATTACAGCGCATTGATGTTGCATGCCGATATTCCCGAGAAATTTCTTTCAACCATTAATCCAGGGCAGGAAGCATACGTGAGCAATTATAATCTGAAAGACGATACGCTAACAGCAGTAATTACTGAATTGTCGCCTGCTATTGACAAAACTACTCGCACTTTTAAAGGGGTAATGAAAGTGAATAATCCCGATTTGAAAATGCGACCCGGTATGTTTGTGAAAGCCGAAGTTATTGTTGAACAGCGTGATAGTGCTATTGTTGTGAGTCGCGAAGTGGTTCAAAACAAGCGTCGGGGCAAAGTGGTATTTGTGATAGAGAAGAATACCGCTGTCGAAAGGCCTGTTAATACTGGCATTGAAACCGACACCGAAGTTGAAATATTAAGTGGTATCGAAACCGGTGAAAAATTGGTTATCGAAGGTTATCAAATGCTCTCGAATAGGGCGAAAGTGAAAGTGCAAAAATAAGATAATAGATTTATAGATAACAGACAAATAACAGACAAATAACAGACAATAGATAACAGACAATAGACAAAAGACAATAGACAAAAGACAATAGACAAAAGATAATAGACAAAAGATAATAGACAATAGACAAAAGATTTTAGACAATTGATAACAGACTTATGATAATGGACAGGATGTTGGATATGAAGCAAAAGTACATTGTTGTCTTTATTATTTTGATTAATAAAATGTTGTGTTTTTAATGTTTTTTGGTCTTTTAATCTAAAATCTTTAATCTTAATTCTAATACTAAATATACTGTGAAAACAAAGACCTTAGATATGAAGCATAATTACATTGTTGTCTTTATTATTTTGATTAATAAAATCTTTAATCAAAAATCTTATGTCTTTAACCTTAAGTCTTTTATCTATAGTCTCTAATAAAAAGTCTTTCATCTAAAATATTGTATCGATATACTATGAAAAAACTTACACAATTTTCGGTTAACTATCCGGTAACGATCTTAATGATGGTGTTTGCGGTATTGTTGCTGGGCTACATATCGTTTTCGAAACTGGGAGTCGATTTGTTTCCCGAGTTAAATAATCCGCGGCTTTACATCGAGATGGAAGCTGGAAACCGACCACCCGACGAAATTGAAAATATTTATGTTCGCAACATTGAATCACAAGCCATTCGGCAAAGCGATGTGGCTAATGTGACCTCGGTTACACGTGTTGGTTCGGCTACAATTACCGTGGAGTATATTTGGGGAAAAGATATGGATGAGGCTTTTCTCGATTTGCAAAAGGCAATGACGAGTTATGCTCAAAATACCAATATCGATGCCATAAGCATTACTCAGTACGATCCCAATTCAACACCTATTATGGTGGTAGCGCTCGATAACGAGAACCTGCTTAACCTCGACGAGGTGCGAAAAGTTGCTGAAAACTACATCCGTAACGAGCTCATTCGAATCGAAGGTATTGCCGATGTTACACTGGCCGGCGAAGAGGTGGCCGAAATATTGGTCGAAACTGACCCTTATTTGCTCGAAGCTTATGGTATAACCGCGGCTGAATTGGGTCAGCGTATTCAAAATTATAATCGAAACGTATCGGGCGGAACCATCGAAGAAGATGGAGTAAACTACAGTGTGAAAGGTTTAGGAATGATAACTAATCCCGAAGATTTGGGGCGTGTTATTGTTGGTCTAAAATCGGAAACACAACTCGATGGAAGTACTGCAAACGTACCCGTTTATTTAGCCGATTTGGCCAAAATATCGGTAGCCAACAAAGACCCACAAACCATTGTGAATCTTAATGGTAAACGTTGCATTGGACTTTCGATTTACAAAGAACCGCGTTACAATACGGTAAAGGCTGTTAAATCGGTTAACGAGCAACTCGCAATCATTACTAAAGCTTTACCAGGTTACAGTTTTACCGTGGTTAAAAATCAGGGGACTTTTATTAGTAATGCGGTAAACGAGGTGCGCCAATCGGCTTTAATTGGCATTATATTGGCCGTAGTTGTCTTGTTTGTTTTTTTACGCCGAATTAGTCCAACATTAATTATTAGTATAGCCATCCCTATTTCTATTGTGGCAACTTTTACCCTGATGTATTTTATGGGTTTAACGCTCAACGTAATGACCCTTGGTGGTTTGGCGCTGGGTGCCGGTATGTTGGTTGATAATGCCATTATTGTTGTGGAAAATATTTACCGGCACATCGAAAAAGGAAAAGGCGTTTTTCAGTCGGCCGTTGATGGAACTTCGGAGGTGGGAGGGGCCATTGTTGCTTCAACACTTACTACCGTGGTGGTGTTTTTACCCATTGTTTATTTGCAGGGCGCATCGGGCGAGTTGTTCAAAGATATGGCCTGGACGGTGGCTTTTTCGCTCTTATCGTCGTTGGTAGTAGCCATTCTGGTGATTCCTGTTTTGGTGACAAAAATATTTAAGAAACAAACGAAACTGAAACCGGTAAAAACAATGAATATGAATTGGTATTCGTCGTTATTGGATGGTTTTTTACGTTATCGTTGGTTGGTTATATTTATAACTGCAGTTGCGGTAGGCAGCTCTGCGCTGTTGATTCCTAAAATTGGCAGTGAATTTATGCCTCGTTCGTCAAGCGATAATTTCACGGTTGAGTTTACAATGCCCGAAGGCACACAATTGAAAACAACGGCCAAAGCCTTGGAGAGTATCGAAAACATGATTAACGAATACCTTGGCGACGAAATTGCATCGTTTTATACCCGTACCGGCGAAGTAACATCGGCGGCTGGTGGTTCTGCGCTGAACAGTGAAAATAGCGCCATGATGTACGTTTCGTTAACGCCTGTGGGACTTCAGCGCTATAATCATGTGGTGCGTACCTTCAACGATATTATGGCACAAAATCCCGATATCGTTTTTGCATTTTTACAAGACGAAGGCAGTTTGCAATCGACTATGGGCAACAACGAGCCGCCACTGGTGGTTGAAGTGATTGGCGACGATTTGGATATTATTGGTGAGGTGACCGAAAAGGTGAAAGAAATTACCTTGCAGCAAGTGGGTCTATATAATGTTGAAAGCTCGATTGAAAATGGAGCGCCCGAAATTGATATTCACATTGACCGTATTCAGGCTGGCTATTTTAATTTGAGTGTTGAACAAATTGTATCACAAATAAGTAACCGTTTGGAAGGCATTGAAGCTGGTGCCTACGAGGTGGAAGGCGAAATGCGCGACATAACCATTCGGCAACCAAAAGTAAGTGTTAAGCAGTTGCTCAACATGGAAATAACGAGTGGCGAAAACCGTTACCGCTTGACCGATGTGGCTAAAATAACCGAAGAACAGTTGCCCCGCGAAATTCATCGTGCTAACCAAAGTAGGGTAGGGAAAGTAAGTGCTTATGTTGACGAAACGGTGGCTTTTGACCATGTGGTGAAAGAGCTGGAATCGAAATTACGCGATGTACCCGTACCCAATAATTATCGAATACGAATGGCAGGTGAGGAGCTCAAACGCAAAGAATCGATGTCGGGGCTCACGTTTGCACTTATTTTATCGGTGATTTTGGTTTACATGGTTATGGCCTCACAATTTGAGTCGCTGTTGCACCCGTTTTCGATATTACTAACTATTCCGATGGCCATGGTTGGTGCTATAGTTACCTTTTATATAATAGGAAAACCATTGAATATGATGGCTTACATTGGCATGATTATGTTGGCTGGTATTGCGGTAAACAATTCGATAATACTGGTTGATGTCATTAACCAATTGCGCAAAACCGGAATGTCAAAGCGCAATGCAATTATACAAGGTGGTTTACAGCGTTTTAGACCAATTATAATGACCAGTTTAACTACCATTTTGGCTCTTTTACCGCTCACTTTTGGATTTGGCGAAAGTGCAGATTTGCGCTCGCCAATGGCTTGGGCTGTTGTGGGTGGATTAATTACTTCAACAATTTTAAGTCTAATTGTTATTCCTTGTGTCTATTATGTGATGACCCCCAATACGGGTGTTAGTAAGGACAATTTAAGTGAAGAATTGGAATAATGGATTGTTGTTAATAGATGGTTTTTGGGCCGTGGAAGTAAATTGATAATTGCATTGATTTTATACGGCCCTTAAGCAAGTGTTTTTTGAAAAGTTATTGTTTGCATTGCTCGCAATAGCTGCGGCAGCCGGAAAGCAGATACGAGAGCAACACCTAAGCGAGGTTGAGCCGGAGTGGCGGGGCGACAAA
>DATERL010000094.1:0-4009 GCA_035271585.1 Prolixibacteraceae bacterium | reverse complement strand
TAATAAGGCTGCATGGTTGATTTATCGTTAGGGTTCAGTTTCATTTTAAAACGAACCGACCACCCCAAGTAAAAATTATTAAACAAATGAGCACGCATTCCGGTGGCAATTTCGAACCAATGCGCACCCAGCCACGAGCGATCAACATTATTATTTTCGAGCTTTCCCCAAATTTGATTATTAAGCGTAATATTATCGGCCTGATGATAAAAAGTAGTAAAACCGTATCGTAAACCGATAAAAAGCTTATCATGACTTCGATCATCGAGATGCTTCATGTAATTATAATCAACACCAAAGCGAGTATATGCACCATTTGAAGTATAATGATATTCGGGTTTTTTGAGGTTCGTTGTTTGCGAACCAAATTCTACTGTGGCAAAAAGGTCTTGAATGATTTCAGCATCGCCTGAGATTTCCCATCCGAAACGGTCGTTATTAATAATGGGCATTGCAAACCTCGACAAATCGACGCCCAACGACACTTCGTATTTGTCGTTTTCGCTGTTTTGCGCCTGCAACAATATTGCAGTGAGCACAAACAGGGCACTAAAAATATATCTTAATGTTTTCAGCATTGCTATAATCAACTAAACTTTTCGACAGCCAAACAGATTCAATCTTATAATAGGTATGAATAACTGTATCGATATCGAAGAATGTATCAAATCCGCATTGGTGATTAATAAGAACCAATGATCGGGAATAATAAAAATTGAGGGTATCACAAATACCGTCGTTATATTTAAGTACCACAACCGAAGTATCGCTTAAAATCGAAAGCGGGAACTGTATCGTATTTTGTTTGTTTTTATAAAAATCTTCGTAAGGAGGAATGGAGTCGTTCAGTATAATTACCGAAAACGAATCAAGTGGCATTGCTACAATATTGGTTTCGTTATATTTAAAAAATCCCGCAACAAGATTAACCCCGTCGGGATATTCACAAGGCAACTCATCGCATGAAAAAAACCCTGCGATAAGCAATAAAACGATAAAACGACTTAATATTTTTGTCTCTTTAAATAACATTTTGAACAATCCAATTTAGCTTACAAAAATTAGCCGGAATGATGTATCGAAGATGACGCTAACCTGTTTTTCAAATTACTTCAATTCAAAACAAATTTAACTGAATTTTAGATGTCATCAAATCAACAAAACTGACTTTCTTTTAAACGTTGCAAACTTACAAATTAGTTTTCAAACGTAAATGATTTGTTTGTAAGTTGTACCACACACTGTCCGACAAAAGACGAGGGAACTCACCTATTTTTTAATGGCGGGGCTACACCCCTTTTAACAGGTTTTTGAAAGCATTTCCGCCTTTTCGGCTCTTAATCTGTTCCCTTTTAAGCACTGTTTTTTCTGCCCATTCTTCTCAATAAGCTTACGGTATCGTGCCGGTTGTAGCAAACCAGCATTATAAAATCAGGGCAAAACCTCAACATCAGCAAAAAATTCAATATATAAATGTTTATCATTTAGGCATTAAATATCATAAACCCAATTTGGTGGTTGTTGTTTTCCCATATTTTAGAAATAAAAAAAGAGACTGCCAAAAATAACAATCTCTTAAATAAGTCGGGGTGACAGGATTTGAACCTTCCCGCAATTGGCGGGATCCCGAACGACGTATCCCGCAATGGGCGGAACTACCTTACGAACAAGTATTTATTAAAAATAATACAAAATTAGATTTTGAAAATAAATATTAAGTTGTAAAAACTATATAATGGATAGTACTTATAACAGTTTCAATATTTTATTTCACTATTAATTGATTTTGAATTCAATCGATTTCTAAAACAATGGAAGCCTCGTGTCGTGAAGTTTCAACAATTTGATATTTATCACTTAAAGGCTGAAAAGTGTCTTTAGCCAATTGGGGAGTATTGTTTTCGCCTGACAAATGGGATAGGATAATGGTTTTTAGTAATCCGTTTGCATGTTGTTGTATAAGTTCAAATGCCTGTGAGTTAGAAAGGTGACCCACTTCGGAGGCAATGCGGTTTTTTAATGGCCATGGATAAGCACCATCCCAAAGCATCTGCTCATCGTAGTTCGACTCCAGAAATAAAACATTACATAGTTGTAAATGCTTAATTACATTATCGCAAACCGAACCAATATCGGTCATTACGCCAACACTTGCCCCCTCAACCTCAACACGATAACTGCACGGTTCATTAGCATCGTGATTTTTAGCAAAGGCATGTACAATGAAATTACCCCATTGTAAAGGTTCGTCAATTTGAATATAGCGATGGTGTGGTGCTTGTGAGCTTTTATGGCTGTTGTTCCATGTACCGTAGGTGTAAAAAACCGGAATATTCAATTTTTTACTAAGCACCCGTACACCCCTTATGTGATCAGCATGTTCATGCGTAACAAAAATACCAGTCAATTTAAGCGGATCAAGATTTCGTTCGGCCATGCGTAGCAAAACTTGTTTGCAATTAATGCCAGCATCTATTAAGATTGCTTCCGACTCATTACCAATATAATAACAGTTCCCATTACTCCCCGATGCAATAGCACATACTTCTCTCATTTGCTTTCTTTATTTCTACAAAATAAGCAGAATTCTTTGTTGTTGTCAAAAAATCTTTTCAACAAAACGAACAATCAACTCATAATCAACAAATACAATGATTTTTTAAAAAAAAAAACGAAGTTGAAATAAGCATGATATTATAAAAACTTACTTTTCTTTTATTATTGTTTTTGGATCGACATGGAGATTTACTAAAATTATTTCTACTGCTTTCATCATTGGCGGCGGGCCACACAGGTAAAAATATTGGGTAAAATCAGATACTTTACTTTTGATGAAATCTTCAGTGATGTAGCCGTGTTCATATTTATCGGGTTTTTCCAATGACAGGATATTAATAAAACTGTCACCCAATATGTTTTCAAACTCTTCTTTGTTAATAATATCTTCTTCTTTGTCGTTTGCAAAAATGAGTTGATTACCTCCCATTATATTTTGGGAATGAAGGTTCCTGAGGATTGAAATAAATGGAGTAACTCCGGCGCCACCGGCTATAAAAGTCCCCTCGCCTTGGTAATTTATTGCTCCCCACGAGTCTCCAATAATCAACTCGTCGCCTTTGCTCAGTCTCAGTAATTCATTTGTCACTCCCTTGTGCGGTGGATAGGCTTTTATTGTAAATTCCAAAAAATCATCATCTGGGAGACTGGTAAAAGTAAATGGTCTCTTTTTATCCTGCCATCCGGGTTTATTGATACTCAGTTCGGTGGCCTGACCAGGGTTGAAACTGTATTGTGGCGGTTTCACAGTTACTATTTTTAGTACGTTGTGGGTAACATATACCACCGATTTTACTTTTAAAATATGTGCTTCCATTGTTGTAAATTTTATAATATTCATTTTTACAAATACAATACTTTATGTATTACTATTTTTCCATTTCATCAACTGCTATAGCAGCGTGTGCATAAGCTGCTCCAGCACGCATTTCGGAGGCCACCCAAATGGCTTCCATAATTTCCTGTTTATTGGCGCCTTTTCTTAGCGCTTGTTTAGTATGCGAGCGGATGCAATACGGACATTGCGTTACGTGTGCCACGGCAACGGCAATCAGTTGTTTCGTTTTTTCGGGCAAGGCTCCTTCTTTAAAAACCGTTTTACTAAAATTATTCCACGCCTCCATTGTTTCGGGAGCAAGAGCAGTTCTTTCATTAGCAAGCTCTTGACTTACCTTTGGATATAAATTTTCGTCTTTCATTGTGTCTGTTTTTAATTAATAATTCATTATAGCAACTGTGTCTCACGAATCATCTGATAGGTAAAGCCCCATTTGTTATCGTACCAAGCCAGTATTGTCTCATGATACTTTATTTGTAACCATTCAGTCGGTTTGTTTTTCAATACGTATTTTGTTCAAAAGAATAGTTTTAAGGCCGATAGAACATCAATTCTTTGTAAAAAATGGTTGATCGGCCTTGGTTTTATAGTTATCAATTATCCCCAGGGTTAATC
>DATERL010000093.1:0-25488 GCA_035271585.1 Prolixibacteraceae bacterium | reverse complement strand
CGAAGATTACCTTTTCAGTTCAGCAAAAAACTATGCATCTTTGGGAGGTGTGTTAGAAGTGGAAGTGATTCGTTAGTTATTGAATGATTACATCATCCAATAACAAGGTGTCGTTACAAACGACAAACGGCTTACCCCTCGTTACGCAAGCTAAACGAGGGGTAGTGGGGGGGAGAAAATGGATAATTTCTTTGATGGGCTGGAAACTGTTTTAGAGAATGATATATTTGAGCAAGCAAAAACATCACATGATCAAAAATATAATCATTTAAAATGAGAAATATATTGTACAATATTATTGGCTTATTATTACTATTTGGAATAATTACATTCGAATATTACCGAAAAAACACATCTGTTCTAATATTTGAAGATGAATTTGGCAATTTGGCTTTTGGTCGCCAAGTTGACGGGGATAAGTCAGGACAGTGGATATTCACAGATTCTTTATTTAATTTATTTGCTGTTGGCAGCTATGCGCAGGATAAAATGAATGGAGTCTGGAGGCAGTTTTATAATGATTCGGCACTAACTCTTTCTTTGTATTCAATTTATAAGAACGGTTTAAATTGCGATTATGCATCATTTTATGATCGTTCGGGTGTTATTCAGACAAAATATGTCTATAATGAAAGTATTACAAGTAGAGTAATTGAATATCATCAAAACGATTCAACAGTAAGCTATCCTAATAGGTTACTGTTGACAAATATTCCCGAAATATATTCAACAAAAAGTTCAACTAGCTATGAACCAGTAGGTGTTTCAAGATTCTTTTTATGGATTAAATTTGTAATAATATTTGCTTTATTGGTTGTAAATATGTCTCAGTTTTTAGCTAAGAAATCCCCACCTGCCACTCGTTTGCTATGAGTTGGCTCCTCATGGCGAGTTTGTAACTCGTGCCAAATTACTTATCTTTAAAGTATGAGCAGAAAGTATAAATTCAGAAATATAGACTAAGTTTATTATGAGAATCCTGTTGTTGCAAGGTTTGTCAATCACGAAGAAGATTATCCATATAGTAGTGCCGTTGATTATTCAGGACAAAAAGGGCTGGTAAAAATCGTAAAAATGTATTGAGCACGAGTTGCAAACTCGCGCTATAGTTGCAAAAGGGGGAGGTGTAAAAAATAATTTAATAGCAACTTCAATAAATATGAGAAATTATGGACTGTAATCAAATTTTAAATCTAATAGGTCTGCTATTAATGACAATTGGTAGTATTTTTGCGGCTTTGTGTACTCCAGCACCTAAATATAACTCTGATGGATCCGTATCTCTATGTTCAGAACAGGATAAGATAAAAAGAATTAGAATTCATCGAAGGCAAAAGTTTTTTCCTCGCTTTCTAATTCTAATTGGTTTAGGTGCATTAATACAAGCAGTTGCTGTTATATGTCCTTAAAACGGCCCCTCATGGCGCGAGTTTGTAAACCTGCTGGTCGGGAAGTTCACAGCCGCTAGTGGCGATTTGTAATCACCATAGCTGGTCTGGATGTTCGCAGCGGCTGGTGCGGATTTACCTAAGGGTGATCTTCGATTGCAATACGCGCCTAACAAGCTTGGGATCTGTGATCCCATTATTAAATATTTTCCTTATTTTTACATTCATGGGAATTAAAAATAAAATATCGCCCAGATATGTATATTACTGCACGTTAACCATTGTTGAATGGATAGATATTTTTAGCCGTCCGGCATATAAGCACCTTATTGTCGATTCTATAAACTACTGCATTGCTAACAAAGGGCTTAAGGTATATTGTTGGTGTTTAATGAGCAACCATCTGCACATAATTGCAAGTGCTACAGATGAAGATAGCTTATCTGATATATTACGCGATTTCAAGAAGTTTACAAGTAAAGCCATAATCGAAACCATAAAAGAGATACCGGAAAGTAGGAGGGAGTGGTTGTTGAACTTGTTTTGGTATGCAGGTAAAAACAACAAGAAGATAAAAAACTTCAAGGTTTGGCAAGATGTCAATGATGCAAAAGAGATTCATTCTACTGCATTTTTGGAAGAAAAGATGAATTACACCCATGAAAATCCTGTCAGGGCAGAACTAGTAGCAAATCCGGTTGATTATTTCCTGACTTTGACACTTTTAAATAGCACATCGTAAAAAATGCTGATAATCATGCTTTTATAATTTTTGCGACACCGTTTTGGGTGTCGCATTTTATTTTTTTCTAAATTCGCTACATGTATGTACGCAAGAAACCAATTAGATCGTGTAGTACGAGTGTCGTAATAGTTGAAAAAAAAGCTGGCAAAGTTTGCTACCTTAAAACCATAGGCGTCAGTTCTGTGCAGCAAGAGATTGACGAACTGTATCGTATTGGTAAAAAATAGGTTGCAGAGCAGCTCGGACTGCGTGACATATTCATGGAGTATGCTAAGGCTAAAGAGAGTAAAGAGATAGTAGAAGCACTACTAAACAACATTGAACAAGTGTTAATTAACGGAAAACAGCTTATCTTGAATTCGGTATTTAAGGCCGTTGGTTTTTGACAAAATAAATGATGATATCCTAAAACATATAGTTGTGTCGCGCATAAGTCAGCCACAAAGCAAGGCCGCCACGGTTGATTACCTGAAATCGTATTTTGATGAGGATATTAAATTGCATAAAATATATCGTTATTTAGATAAACTGAATGATAATCAAAAAGATACAATACAAAAAATCAGTGTAGAACATACTCGTAAAGTGCTGGGCGGGAAAATAGGAGTTGTTTTTTATTATGTTACCACACTTTACTTTGAAACAGATCATTCGGACAACCTAAGAAAAAATGGCTTCTCAAAAGACGGCAAACATTCATTGCCACAAATCGTTCTGGGGCTCTTAGTGAGTGATGGTGGTTATCCGCTGGCCTATTCTATACATGAAGGGAATAAATATGAAGGTCATACAATGATTCCTGTAGTGAAGGATTTTGCAGAAAGGTTTGATTTAAAGGATTTTGAAATCTTTTATTATGCCGCACTGGTTCATTTGGTATTTGTAAAGATTCATCCCTTTCAAGATGGGAATGGACGCAGTGCTAGATTATTAGAAAAATGGTTCTTGATTGAGAAAATTGGAGAAAAGGCCACTGACGTGCAATTGGAAAAAAATATATTACCTAAAACTCAAAGATTATTATTCAAATATTAAAAAAATCGGATTAGAATATGAGGACTTGAATTATAATAAGAGTTTAGACTTTTTGCTAATGACAGTATCTGGACTTGACGAAAAAAATAAAGCACATACCCACAGATTTTGTATATTATATAAGGGTTTCAGTGGTATTTCAGCAGCGGTTTTAGCTTACGCTGATTTTTAATTTTGCTCATTATTTCGTTTGTACCCGGGCAGAGAATTTGTCAAGGTGAACATTTCGGTTTTTATTTCTTTTTACCCTTGATAAAAGCCATCGGATTATAGAAAATTTTGTCGCGTAACATGGCCAGTTGCAGCAATTGCCACTTTTCGATGTAATTAATCACTTTTCGCAACCAATCGAAGTACAACGAAACCATTAAAAAGCCGGTCATTACCCATATAAACAGGATGTTAAATAGCACCGTGCCTACTTTTATTTTTCCCAAGTATTTGTAGGGTGCATAAAAATGTGCCCTGCCGTTTTTGTAGGCGGGTTCCCTAAATATGGCCTCGTCCGATTGGTAAATGTTATTGTTGACTTGGTATATTTTTCGGAACGAATATTTATCGCGTACAATCGATTCCAGTTTCTTGTTAACGTATTTGTTGCGATAGGCAACCAAAGCATCGGTATCGTTATCGAAATTTTTTATCAGTTGGGTTAGTTTTTGGTCGAGTGCCCATGTGTGGTATTGATATGCTTTGAGGTAGAGTTGTTTGCCGTTGGAAATATATTGGTCGAATGTTGCTTTCGAAGCAGCATTGTATTGGTTAATGTTTAATTGTTGGGTCAAATTTACTGCCGAATCGATGTTTAGGTTGAGGTCGGCAAACAGTTTTGTGAATGAGTTTTGCAGCAAGGTTTCGTATGGCAAAGCATCGTTGCTTTTACCTGTTTTTATTGAATAATGAAACGATTCGTAGTTCTGCTCAAGCTCGGGCAACCAATAGTAAGTCATAAAGTTATAGTTGCTCTTTTTTTGTTCGTCGTCGAATATTATTTCCCTGTACTTATTGTTTTTAAAATGGTTAACCGATAGGGCCTCATAAGCCCAGCGCGAAGCCATAACATCGCCAACAACCGGCGTGCGCGAATAATTGCTAAAGGACGAGTGCATTTTGTTAAAATCGACAATAACACCGCTAAGCAACAATTGCGGAACCAGCATTAGCGGTATAAGCACATAAATGGCCACGGCCGAGTTGAGTCCCGACGAAAGGTTTAAACCCAAGAGGTTGGCAAAACAAGCGGTGGTAAAAAGTATGGCCCAGTCAGAAAACAGAAGATCCCTAATATCGAGAATGTAATAACCAACCGCCATGAAGGTAGCAACCTGAAAGGCCGATAGCATAAACAATAGGAGTATTTTTGACGATAAATACGCTCCCTTGCTCAGATTTAAAAATTCTTCGCGTTTACGTATTTTTCGGTCTTTAAAAATTTCTTCGGCACTTATGCTTAGCCCAATAAAAAAAGCGACCACAACACTCATAAATAAAAACGCGGGAATGTTATCGTTGTTTGCATACGAATAAATGCCATCGGGTGAATATTTTGAAAAGAAACCCAATATTAAAGCTAAAATTGGCGCTTCGAGTAAAGCAATGGCCAAGTATTGTCGGTTCGATTTTTTGGTGGCATAATCGCGTTTCAAAAACAATTTAAGTTGCCTGAACCAGCCTGGTGTTTTAAAAAATATCTCCGGTATCTTTTCATTAGTGGCTGGGTTTTGCTCCATGAAATCGAGTACCCTTGGTTCAACTTTCTTCTTGTATTTTTCGTACCATTCTTCGGGCGGAATTTTGCGACGACGTATGCTTTTTCCAAAAGGGTCGACCATTCGCTCCTCTATAATGCGTAAAGGTTGTTCGGTTTTAACGTTACCACAGGCCATACATTCACTCTCGTTGGGGTTTACGTAGCCCGCTTCGTTTTTGAAATAGGTAACTGCTTCCATCGGGTTTCCAAAGAAAACTACGCGGCCGCCCTTGTCCATCACAATCATCCGGTCGAATAGCTTGTAAATGTCGCTGGCGGGTTGATGAATGTTGGCTATAACCAGTTTGCCTTTTAAAACCTGCCGCTTCAAAAGGTACATTACCTTTTCGGAGTCGGCCGACGAAAGCCCCGAAGTGGGTTCATCGGCAAACAAGATGGCTGGTTCGCGCATTAGTTCGAGGGCAATGTTGAGCCGTTTACGTTGGCCCCCACTCAATATCTTTTTCAAGGGGCTGCCCACAATTAGGTCGCGTGCTTCAACCAAATCGAAATCAACAAGCGAACGTTCAATCACTTCTTCGATTTCTTGGTTGGTCATACTTCCAAAACAAAACCGCGCGTTATATTCTAAGTTTTTGTAAACGGAAAGATCTTCGAGCAGCAAGTCGTCTTGTGGTACGTAACCAATTAATCCTTTTAATTGTTCTACGTTGGCGGGGTCGTGAATATCGAGTCCGTTAATGCTGATGGTTCCCTTGTTGGGTTTTAGTTTTCCGTTCAGTACATTGAGTAAAGTTGTTTTGCCAACTCCGCTTCCGCCCAAAATTCCTACTAAATCGCCCGAGCGTTCCTGAAAACTAAAGGGGTGAAGTCCAAAAACTTTTTTTGAAAACCGGTATTCAATATTTTCGGCATTGTAAACAATAATGGGACTTCCTTCGTCGCGGATAAAGCGCGACATGATGCTGCTGTAATAGATGGGAACAATACGCGAAGTACGCAAAATTCCTCCCGAAGGAAATAAATATAGTCGGTTTTGTGCCAGGCGATGCCCGTTGAGGTAGAGGTTGCGAGGCCCATTATATTTGAAAAATAAGGTACTGATACTGCGGATTAAAATCAGTTCAACTTGAACTTGTTGGTTTTCGCGTTGAAGATGTTTTATGTTGGGGTCGGGGTAGCTATTGTTGCTGTTTACTACAAATAAACTGCTTTTGTCTGTTACTTTAGCAATCGAAAATAGGTAAAAATTACGCAAATCAACATATTCTTGTTTGTTGATTTTTAAACCCTTGGCAACTAATTTTACGATTCGGATATCCTGACTTGCAAGCCCTTCTTCTTTATTGATAAAATTGAGCAGTTGAACCACAATCAGGTACCTCGATTCGAGGTTGAAGAGATCGACAATTTTTCTACAAATTTTGTTGAGATGTTTGTAGTTGATTACTTTCTTTTCGTTTTCTTCCTTGCCATAAAGTATTTCTCTGTTTTTAACGTGATAGTATTCAACGTTTTCTAAGTATTGGTCAATGTATTTCTCAGCTATATCGTTGCTGAAATTTTCTTTTAGGTATGATTGCACCAAAGCCGATGAGTTTTCAACCCCCGACGGGCGATTTACATCGGTAACAATGGCAAAAAGCTTAATTAATGTTTCAATAATACCTTCGTACATAACCTCGAATATTTTATCAAAACAAAAGTAGGTTTTTATCTATCGAAATGGAAACCTTTTAGAATTGTTCGCCTAAAAGTGCTTGATACTTAACAAAAGTACCGCTTAAAATCTTGGTACGTCTATTTTAAGTGCGCAGGAGTGAATCGCTCAAACGCTTTTTTAATACATCAAAGCTTTCTCATCCTCTTTCAAAACACTTCAAAAACTCATCAACTTTATAATTTCAGTCTTTCATTATTCACAAAGTCGTTTAATTCAATATTTTCGTAAATACAATTTTAAAATGATCTAAAATGAATACCTATAAATGTTGTTTCAGTTTTATGCTGGTCGTACAAATTCTGTTTTGTTTTCAACCTAAAGTTTCCAATGGGCAGGAATATAAACTGGTTTGGGAAGATAATTTTGATGGAACAACGCTCGATAGTGAAAAATGGAACATAGAACACAAAATTGGGGTATGGAACACAGGAGCTAATAGCGAGTTTCAGCATTATAAACGCGAAAACGTTTCGGTAGGCGACGATGGCGATGGAAATAGCTGTTTGATTTTAACCGCTAAAAAAGAAAATTTTAACGGCTATCATTTTACTTCGGGAAAGGTTACCACCAAAGGAAAATTTGCCTTTAAACGGGGCAAACTCGAAGCCTCAATTAAAATTCCAAATTTGAATAAAGGTTTATGGCCGGCATTTTGGACACTGGGTTATACACCTGTTGGTTGGCCCGATTGTGGCGAAATTGATGTGCTCGAAATGGGACATGCTGCTGCAATTAAAACGGGTAAAGTAAATAGCTTTGTGGGTGCCCACCTTTTTTGGGGACCTTATCCGCGCGATTATGGAAAGGAATTTGTTGCCGATCAGGATCTTTCGACCGGGTTTTTTAAGCATACTGTTATTTGGGATGAAAAAAATATTTCGGTGTTTTTAAACGATGCCGCCTCACCCTATTTTACTATGGGTATTACGGGCAGCGATACCGAAGAATTTCGCAATTTTCAGCATTATGTAATATTGAACTTGGCTGTTGGCGGTTCGGTTCCGGGTATTTATAATTACAACGAAATTACGGCCAACTTTCCTGCCAGCATGTATGTGGATTGGGTGAAACTTTACCAATTAGCCGAAGATTTTTCAAGCGATGAACTTCCATTATACGGAAGTTTTGGTGTTTTTCAAGACGAAGCGCCCGTTGATATGTGGATGGATCTTGGCTTTGACCTTTTTGAGCAGAATAAGAATTTAAAAAGCACCCTTGGTGTTACGCCCAAAGCAGGAAGTAATTTATTGTCGTACAGTATTTCGGGTAACGATGAATTTGTCGTAAAACTTAGCGGAACGCTCAATCGCAACTTGAGCAATTATTCCAAAGGTAGTATTCAATTCAACTTGAAAACTAATATTAAAAGCAACCTTCAAATTGGGTTTGCCGATGCCCAAAATAATGAAGCATTTGTAAGTTTAGCTGATTACCCCGATTTGGATATTCCGCGTGATGGCGAGTGGCATTCATTGTATATTCCCATTAACGAACTTAAAGATAGGGTCGATATTTCAACTTTAAAAAGTATGCTGATTGTGAAGGGTGAAGGTGCTGCTGGGAAAAATATAGCCATTGACGAGGTTTTTTATAGCGAAACTGCTCCCGTGGGTGGTTTGTTCGGAATTTATACCAATAACACAACTATTACCGAAAAATTTGCAATTAATAATGTGTCGGGACATTTGTACAATTGGGAAAACACGGTTGCTTTTAACGCTTTAATTCCTGCTTATGAAGGCGAAGAGGTACTTTCGTTTCGTTCAACAGGTGGTGCCGGCTGGTGGGGGTTTGGTCTTTTTTCGTCAAATCCGTTGAACCTGAATAAATTTACCGATGGTTATCTTAATTTGATGTTGCGAACCAATGCATCGCAAACCTTTAATATCTCGGTCGAAGGGGCAAATAAAACCAAAGCAACTATCGAATTTAAGAACAACAACGATCCTTATGGCTTTTTACGCGATGGGAAATGGCATAGAATTACTGTGCCGGTTTCCGATTTACTTCAACAGGGTCTCGATTTATCGGCTTGTGCTAATGTTTTTACAATGAATGGAAGTACAATTGGAGATATTGCCATCGACGATGTTTATTTTTCAGAAACCAATGGCGAAATCGATAACCCCAGTACTTGCTATCCTGTTTCGCTTTCAATTTCACCCAAAAACAAAACGCTCGGGACTAATAAAGAACAACAGTTTTCAGTAAGTGCATTAAATCAGTTTGGAAATATTGCCGATACTCAGGTAGCATGGTCTTCGAGTGGTGGTTCAATTAACGAGAATGGTTTGTTCGCTTCCGATGCTGAGGGCGTTTATACAATTTGGGCACATCAAAACGATTTGGTCGATAGCACAACAATTACGGTTAAGCTAAAAAACCAGGTTTTACAAACCAACAAAAGTAGGGTTGAAATTAATTATTTCTCAGGTGAAAAACGGCTTGTTATCAGCCAGCTTGATGTCAATGATAAAATTGTGGTTTGTGATTTTATGGGCAGAAAATTTATTGAAACCACTGCTAAATCTGAGCGTTTAATTGTTGAACTGAGCAATTATCCATCTTCGGTTTATGTTGTGAGTATTTTGGGTAAAAGCGGAATGTTAAACCGTAAAATTGTAAGGTATTGAACATTAGTAAGCGCGTAAAAGACTTTGTGCTTAGGTTTGTGTTTGCTAATCAATGGAATGCCAATCCATCAGTTGAACCGATGGACACCGATTAGAATTATAGTAGGCTGATTTTTCCCTTTTATTAATATTAAACGTTGGGGTAAAGTCTAATGCGGCTAATTACATCACCCGATTTAATGAATGTTCCGTTTGAGCATCCTGTAACATTGCAAAAGGTAATGGCATTGTTGTAATCTAGCCTCGAAGTTAGTCCAACCACTACCATTTCGGCACCTGGACTGCATTTGCAATTGACCAGTTTCTCGAATGCAACACCACAATGTGGGCAGTATAATTCGTCTTTTGCACCTTGTTTCAATTCGCCGCTAATTATTACTTTATCAAAGTCGCCTTCGATGGCCGAAATTACAAACTCACCCTTGCAACTTTCGCGTTCAAATTTGAATCGCAAACCCGGGTAACCGTTAATAATTGTTTGGTTATCGATAATGCTGCACCCTTTGGGACAATAAGCATGGTCAATTACGTACCGCACCGATTTCTCGGTTTCTTTATTGGTGTTTTTTTTGTGTTTCGCAATGGGGATCATTAAACGTCCATCTTTTGTAAAAGTAGGCATAAGTATGTTTTTTAATTATTTGAATAATTCATTTCTATATTCGATTCGAATGTAATGTACATTTATCTAAGGTTTGAAATTTATTCTATTTTAGGTGGTTTACTTATCAATGTCTTAACTGAAAATTAACATGATTTTTGTTGGTTCGCTTTCAAATTATAATTATAATTGCACCGTTAATAACAAAATGCTATGACAATACTTTTCGGACATCATCACGGCCATTATTTAAACTTGCAAAAGCGGTAGGCTGGTACGATTATGTCTGAACTTTAATTAAGATATTCGTTAACAAATTAAGGCTTACCAATTAGGTGAGCCTTTTTTTATTTTTGTAAACATTGAAAACTGAAATAAATATGAACACGATTTTACGAATTGCCATTCAAACCAAAGGCCGGTTGAACGAAGAGTCGGTTGGCTTGATCAATGAATGCGGTATCAAGCTAACTGTTGGAAAACGACAACTCTTGTCGCCTGCAAAAAATTTTCCGGTTGAAATTCTTTATCTCCGCGACGACGATATTCCGGAAACAGTGGCCGATGGGGTAGCGGATATCGGTATTGTAGGCGAAAACGAAATGCTCGAAAAAGACAAAAATGTTGACCTAGTAAGGCGCTTGGGTTTTAGTAAATGTCGTTTGTCGCTGGCCATTCCAAAAGCAGAAGAATATACTGGTACCGAATGGTTCGAAGGAAAAACTGTTGCGACATCGTACCCACTTATTTTAAGAAAATTCTTTAACGAGAAAAAGATAAATGTCAATATTCACGTGATAAACGGCTCGGTTGAGATTGCGCCCGGTATAGGTTTGGCCGATGGCATTTTCGATATCGTAAGTTCTGGTGGCACATTGATTTCTAATGGTTTAAAGGAAGTTGAAGTGGTGACTCCAAGTGAGGCTGTTTTGATTAAAACACCCGGTTTAAGCCCCGAGAAGCAGGCCATACTCAATGAATTATTGTTTCGTATTGAATCGGTTGAACGTTCGAGAGGTAAAAAATATATACTTTTGAATGCGCCCAATAATAAGCTCGATCAAATTATTGAAATGTTGCCCGGAATGAAAAGTCCAACTGTAATGCCATTGGCTGAAGAGGGGTGGAGCTCTATTCATTCGGTTATTGAAGAGAAATTTTTTTGGGAAAACATATCAAAACTTAAAGCGCTGGGCGCCGAAGGTATTTTGGTGTTGCCCATCGAGAAAATGATTATGTAACCCCCCCGCCCCCTAAAGGGGGAGTTGAGACTAACCAATTTGGGGTGGATCGTTCTTTAAAATTCAAGTAAAAAGATATCCAGTATTGAATTTTTTTACTAAATATTTAATTATGAGCTCCAATGGTGCATTTAGCTGAAGCATAGGATCAAGCCCTATGGAAATGAAAGAAAAATTAGAAATATAAGCCCTGAAACGGCCTAAGAAAATTGATTAAATGAGCGACATTAACAAATATGCAGGCACTCAAAAGTCCTCGGCATTTATCCCGCTGTTGGCGGGAGGAGATTTAGGGGTATTTTCTTTTCCCAATCGGAACGATTGGCCTTCGCTTTTAAAACGCCCTGTTTTCGATACAACGTCGTTGAACGAAAAAGTGAAGGCCGTGCTTAACGATGTTAAAGTTAATGGCGATGTGGCTATAAAAAAATATACGGCTCAATTTGATAAAGTGGAATTGCAAAACTTTTGTGTTTCGCAGGCCGAAATCGAAGCTGGTGCAAATGCGCTCGATGCTGATTTAAAAGCTGCTATCGAAATTGCAGCAAATAATATCCGCATTTTTCATGAGGCACAGCGCTTTGAAACCAAAGTGGTTGAAACCACCCCGGGAGTAAAATGCTGGCAAAAAAGTGTGGGCATCGAAAAGGTGGGTTTGTATATTCCCGGCGGAACAGCCCCGCTATTCTCAACGGTATTGATGTTGGCTATTCCTGCAAGTATTGCCGGCTGCCGTGAAATTGTGCTTTGCATGCCACCACAAAAAAACGGACAATTGCCAAACGAAGTACTATTTGCTGCACAGCTTTCGGGGGTTACCAAAGTATTCAAAATAGGAGGAATTCAGGCCATTGGTGCCATGGCTTATGGTACCGAAACCGTTCCCAAAGTGTTTAAAATATTTGGTCCGGGCAATCAATATGTTACCGCAGCCAAGCAAATTGTGAGCATCAGCGATGTGGCCATCGATATGCCCGCAGGCCCAAGCGAAGTAGCAGTAATGGCCGACAAAACTGCTAATCCTGCGTTTGTGGCTTCCGATTTGCTTTCGCAAGCCGAACATGGAGCTGATAGTCAGGTGATTTTGGTAACAACATCGGAAAAATTAATTGCTGATGTTCAAATTGAAATCGAGAAACAATTGGAGGTTTTGCCCCGCATGGATTTTGCGTTAAAAGCATTGGCCAACAGCAAAATATTTCTTGTTAAAAACGAGCAGGAAATGATTGACATGATGAACCTGTACGCTGCCGAACACCTTATTATTCAAATGGAAAATTACACCGAAGTAGCAGAAAAAATCATCAATGCAGGTTCCATCTTTTTGGGTAGTTATACTCCCGAAAGTGCCGGAGATTATGCCTCGGGAACCAATCATACTTTACCTACAAACGGCTGGGCTAAAGCATATAGCGGTGTTAACCTCGACAGTTTTGTGCGCAAAATAACTTTTCAGGAAATCACGAAAGAAGGCATCGATAAACTTGGACCCATAATTGAAAAAATGGCCGAAGCCGAACATTTGTTCGCCCATAAAAACGCCGCAACATTAAGGATAAATACCTCCCAGCCGCCAAAGAGGGGAGAGGAGTGAAGGCAATAGAAAACAATTGCATTCTATCGTTTCTTATTGCTTTTAAAAACATTGAAGATGAATTAAAACAAAGATTAAATGACTAAAGAAATCAAAAATAGTAGAGGCTCAAAGTCCCCAGTATTTATCCCGCTGTCGGCGGGAGGGGATTTAGGGGCATTATTACGCCCCAACATTTTATCACTAAAACCATACTCCTCGGCACGCGATGAGTTTAGTGGCAGTGCATCGGTTTTTCTCGATGCCAACGAAAATCCATACGACACGGGTTACAATCGTTATCCCGATCCGCATCAACTGGAAGTGAAAAAACGGATCGCCGAAATTAAAGGTGTTGAGCCCAGTCAAATATTTTTGGGCAACGGAAGCGACGAGCCCATTGATTTGCTTTTTCGCGCTTTTTGTAATCCTGGCATCGACAATGTGGTGGCCATCGAACCATCGTATGGCATGTACACCGTTTCGGCCGCTATCAACGATATTGAAGTGAAAAAGGTTATTCTGACTGATAACTTTGAGCTCGAAAGCAGTAAGGTTTTAGCTGCTGTGAACGAAAAAACAAAACTGATTTTTTTGTGCTCGCCCAACAACCCTTCTGGAAACCTGCTCGATAAGAAGGAAATAATCCACATTATGGAGAATTTTCACGGTCTGGTTATTATCGACGAAGCTTATATCGATTTTGCACCCGGGGCAACACTATTGCCCGAGTTGAAAAACTATCCAAACTTGGTGCTACTTCAAACTTTCTCGAAAGCATGGGGGTTGGCTGGTATTCGCTTGGGAATGGCTTTTGCTTCGGCCGAAATTATTGCGGTATTGAGCAAAATCAAGTATCCTTATAACATCAATTCGCTTACACAGCAACGGGTTACTCAATCATTGCAAAAAAGCGATGAAATGGAGCAGTGGGTGAAAATTATTATCGACGAGCGTGAAAAACTAGCAAAACAGTTGAAACAGCTTAGTTTTGTTCTGAAAGTTTATCCCAGCGATGCCAATTTCCTATTAGTGAAAATGGAAGGTGCCCGTGAAAAATTTGAGTACCTAATGAACCAAGGTGTTATTTTACGCGACCGCACCAAAGTAACGCTTTGCGATCAATGCCTGCGCGTAACGGTGGGAAGTCCAGAAGAAAATAAAGAACTGATTGAGAAACTGAAAAACGTTTAATAGAACAAGAAATAAATAATAAGAAATGAGAAACTAAAAGGAGCTAGCAATATGAATGAACGAAAGTATGATTTGGAAGACCGCTTGATTGATTTTGCACTTAGAATAAGTGATATTGTTGAAGCACTTCCAAACACGAAATTGGGCAACCATATTGGCGGACAATTAATTCGATGTGGAACATCGCCGGCTTTGAATAACGGAGAAGCTCAGTCAGCTGAGTCAAAAAACGATTTTATTCATAAACTAAAAATCATTCTTAAGGAATTAAGAGAAACCCGTATTTGTCTAAAAATTATCATTCGAAAACCTCTTTTAAAACCAGAAAGAGTGGATGATATTATTAAAGAGAATAACGAATTAATTGCAATCTTTTTAAAGAGCATCGAAACTTCGAAGAAGAGAAATTCCTGATTACTTGTTTCTTATTTATTATTTCAAAATTAACACATATGAAGAAAGCTTTATTCATCGACCGTGACGGAACTCTGGCATTAGAACCACCAGTTGATTATCAGCTCGACAGTCTCGAAAAGCTGGAGTTTTATCCAGGAGTTTTTTGCAACATGCACTTTATTGCCAAAAATCTCGATTATGAGTTGGTAATGGTAACTAACCAAGATGGTTTGGGAACCGATTCGTTTCCAGAAGAAACCTTTTGGCCGGCACACAATAAAATGCTCAAAGCCTTTGAAGGCGAAGGTGTTGTGTACAATGATGTTTTGATTGACCGTAGCTTTCCTGAGGATAATTCACCTAACCGCAAACCACGCACTGGTTTGATGGGCAAATACATGGATGGTACTTACGATTTAGCCAATTGTTACGTGATTGGCGATCGGCTTACCGATGTGGAGTTGGCTAAGAACTTGGGCTGCAAAGCCATTTGGTTGAGCAACGATTCTGATGACTTGCTCGCTGAAAAAGGACTTGCAGAGGTTTGCGTGCTTAAAACCACCAGTTGGGACGACGTGTATGCCGAAGTAGCCAAAACCGATCGCACAGCAACAGTTCGGCGTACCACCAAAGAAACCGATATCGATATTTGGCTCGACCTCGATGGAAAGGGCAAAACTGAAATTTCGACCGGACTTGGTTTCTTCGATCACATGCTCGATCAAATTGGTCGTCACTCGGGTATCGATTTGAAAATAATTGTGAAAGGCGATCTCGAAGTTGACCAACATCATACCATTGAAGATACCGCTTTGGCTTTAGGTGAAGCTTTTCTGAAATCGTTGGGCAATAAAAGAGGCATTGAACGATATGGCTTTTGTCTGCCAATGGACGATAGTCTGATTCAGGTAGCACTCGATTTTGGCGGCCGTCCGTGGTTGGTATGGGATGCCGATTTTACCCGCGAAATGGTTGGCGATATGCCTACCGAAATGTTCTTGCACTTCTTTAAATCGTTTAGCGATGCCGCAAAATGTAACTTGAACATTAAAGCCGAGGGTCAAAACGAACACCATAAAATCGAAGGTATTTTTAAAGCCTTGGCAAAAGCCATCAAAATGGCCATCAAAAAAGATGTTTTCAATTTTGAATTGCCTTCAACAAAAGGAGTTCTTTAACCACAAAGTACGCAAAGGGCAACACAACGAACACGAAGAATAATGGATAGAGAAAGTATTTTTAAGATAGTGTTGGATTGTGTTTTTAAAGTACACACCGCTTTAGGTCTCGGATTGCTTGAAAGTGCCTATGAGGAATGTTTATATTATGAACTTCGCAAAGCAAATCTAAATGTTGAGAAACAAAAAGTTTTACCTTTAATTTATGAAGAGATAAAACTTGATGCAGGTTATCGGATTGATTTACTTGTTGAAAATCAAGTAATAATTGAATTGAAAGCAGTTGAAGAACTAAATGATATTCACCTGGCACAAATATTAACCTACTTAAAGCTTTCTAAATGTAAACTAGGATTATTGGCCAATTTTAATGTTAAACACTTAAAAGATGGAATTAGACGAGTAATATTATAATACATTGTGCTCTTCGTGTTGTACTTGGTGTACTTTGTGGTTAAACTGAAAAAGATGATACGTATTCAGCCAAAAACTGAGCTTAAAAATACAGCAATATTATTGCTTCACTGTCCCGATAAACAAGGTTTATTGGCACTGGTAACTGAATTTATTAACAAGAATAATGGAAATATTCTTTACCTTGACCAGCATGTCGACCGACAAGAAAAGCTGTTTTATATGCGCGTTGAATGGCAGCTCGACAATTTTTCAATACCGAAAGAAAAAATTGCCGATTATTTTGACACGCTTTTAGCGCATAAATTTGAAATGACTTACGAAATTCATTTTTCGGAGGAAAAACCACGAATGGCCATTTTTGTGTCGAAAATGTCGCATTGTTTGTTCGACCTTTTGGCTCGTTATTCGGCTGGTGAGTGGAATGTTGATATTCCTATTATTATCAGTAATCACCCCGACATGCAGCCTGTAGCCGAAGGTTTTGGAATCGATTTTCATTATTTCCCCATTAATATGGACAATAAAACAGAGTTGGAACCCAAGGAAGTTGCTCTTTTAGAGGAACTTAATATCGATTTCATCGTATTGGCGCGTTACATGCAAATTATTAGCGACGACTTTATTAAGCATTATCCCAACCGAATTATCAACATTCACCATTCGTTTTTGCCTGCTTTTGTTGGTGCTAAACCATACCATGCGGCGCACGAACGTGGCGTAAAAATTATTGGTGCAACCAGTCACTATGTAACTCCCGAGTTGGATGCAGGGCCAATTATTAAACAAGATATTGCGCGTATAAGTCACAAGGACACTATAAAAGACTTGATTGCCAAAGGCCGCGATCTCGAAAAAATTGTTTTATCGAAAGCGGTGGCTAAGCACATCGATCGGAAGATATTGGTTTATAACAACCGAACGGTGGTATTTAGTTGAGCATAAAGCAGAAGGTTAGTAACAAAGTGACAAAGTAATAAAGTAGTAACAAAGTTACAAAGTTAAAGATCAGTAAATTTGCATATTAGTAGATTTTTATTCCTTTGTAACTTAATATCTTTGTCACTTTTCCGTCATTTTCTATAAAAAAAATGAAAATAGTAATCATCAAATATAATGCGGGCAACATCGAATCGGTAAACAATGCGCTGATGCGTTTGGGCGTTAAGGCTGAAATAACAGCCGATCACGAAAAAATACGTACTGCCGACAAGGTTATTTTTCCCGGTGTGGGCGAAGCAAGTACCACTATGGCTTACCTTAGGGAACACGGGCTCGATGTGCTGATCAAAAACCTGAAACAACCTGTTTTGGGAATATGTCTAGGCCAGCAACTCATGTGTTCACATTCGGAGGAAGGCGATGTTGATTGCCTAGGAATTTTCGATGAGAAGGTAAAGCGTTTTAGTCCCGAGCCCGGACAAGAATACATCACTAAAGTCCCACATGTAGGTTGGAACAGCATTCACAACTTGAGTAGCGCCATTATGTCGCCCGCAATGGAAGCACAATATGTTTACTTTGTGCATTCGTACTATGTTGAGGTGGGCGAACATACTGCGGCTACCTGTAATTACATCAACCCTTTTAGCGCGGCATTGCACAAAAACAACTTTTATGCAACCCAGTTTCATCCCGAGAAAAGTCAGAGAATTGGAGCAAAAATATTGGAAAATTTTTTAAAGATATAAAGGTGAAAAAAGGAACAGAGTAACAAAGTATAAAACAGGAGGATAACATATTGGCATCGAATGAAATTCGTACGTATTCCGATTTATTGGTTTGGCAAAAGGCCAGGGCTTTAGTTACTGATATTTATAAGTTGGGCGTCATACAATGACCGAGTGCAATTAAAATGCATATATTGATATATAATTTAAGAGGAACTATTATACAAAACAATATGAAACTAATTTTTACTTTAATATTTGGATTCTCATTTTTGATTTTAAGCGCACAGGATTATGAGAATAAAGAGTATTATGATAACGGGATTCTTAAAATGGAATATTCTGGTAAAAAGGATAGACCAGAAGGAGTTGTTAAGATATACTTTCCAACTGGAGAATTTCAAGGAAAATTAATGTATAAAAAAGGTAAACAGACTGGTTCTACTATTATATATTATCAATCAGGTAAGATTCAAAAGGAAATGAACTATAAGAATGGTCTACAGGTTGATACGATGAAAATTTATTATGAAAGTGGACAATTACATGAGTTGAGTATTATCAAAAATGGCAAGAAAAACGGAGTATACAAACTATATTATGAGAATGGACAAATAGAGATTGATGGGTATACCAAAGAGAATATGGTACATGGATACTGCGTTCATTACAAAGAAAATGGAGACGAGTTGAAAAAGGGAGAGTATGACATGGGTACTCCTATTGGTAACTGGACTGAATATGATGATATTGGCGTGACTTTTAAAAAATATGGAAACTAGACAATGCAAACTGCAAGAGATAAAAGATTACAATCGGCAGTAGGATGGGTAAAAAAATACTCTGGAAAGCGTATTGTTCATGGTTATGCTAAGAAATATGGAGTTGATAAAATTTGTGCGATTAAGGAATTAAGAATGATTGGAGTTGAGATTTCTCAAGAATATGAAAATCAATTACAACAATCTTTAGAATCACTTAGACAGCAAAGACTTTCATTTAAGAAAGAACGTGAGGATAAAATAAATGCTTTATCTGAATTTGAAAGCGATGAAAATTTCGCCATGATTCTTGGATATACAAGCGGAGGATTTCCATACGGAGTTACACATGAAGAGATGGATGAAATTAATGACAAAGAACAATAGTACGACGGCACAACAAAAACTATATGTCCATTGCCGTTTCCGTGCTGATTACGCAGCTTTTAAGCTCTTTTGCAACATCTGTGCGGTGCGACATCCGTCAGCTGACGGACGAAATCGGCAACAGCATATAGTAAAACCGTTAGCGGTTATTGTATGCGCCCTAAAGAATTTTTATATGAATAGACACCTAATTTCTATACTGCTTTTGATGATTGTCGTTAATATTAATTTATTTGGGCAAACAAGGTCAAAAGTAGATTCAATATCAATGATTCATCTTCATACCCTAGATTTCGGATTTGATGCATTTAAACCATTCCTGGCAAAAAAAGATGGTAAAGGATATATTTTAACTGTTGGATATGAATATAGCAATAAGATGCATTTGTTCTATAGATTGAATGTTGATGGTGGGTATTATGGAAGCATTTATGAAGTGTGCAGCTATAAGAAACATGTCCAAGATTATTATGGAATTGGATTAATACCTGAAATTAAGTATTATCCAATAAAAAGGCATAGAGATACCTATGGTTTCTATGTATCTGTTTACACAGGAGCGAAACTGATTTATAAAAAAGACAGCTATTATGAAAATGAAGAATTAAACTGGCAAAATAATAACTGGGGCGCACTATTCTGGTATGCAGGGTTAGGGATTGGCTATAAAATTCCTGTTTACAAAGGACTTTTCATTGAACCATCACATGGTTTTTCAATAGGAGACCAAACATTTGAGTACTTTAATTATTGTGACAAGGGTATGTTCGAATTTATTGATGGATTACAGTATTTAAACCTTCATACTCGTCTTCAATTAAAAATTGGATATATTTTCAACTTATAGAATTTTTTTTCTAAATACTGCATAAATGTAATATGATACACAAAAAACAACAACCGCTAACAGCAAAATATAATTAATTGCGGTTTCGGTGCGGATAATCAAGGTTTGCAGCCCGCATCAATCTCGGTGCTTTTCGACAGGAATGTACCACGCAATCCCCAACATTTCATAGTGTGCCAAGAAGCAACAGCTGGCATTATATTTCTGTTGCATGCTGTAAATAAGATGGTGGAAACCAGTTGTAAGGTCGAACCACCGCTTTCGCTGTACAGGCAGAGGAAGCAAACCACCTAAAGGTGCTTTGGTAAAGAGCCATGGTATTGAGCGTTTAGGAAAAGGCGTACCACGAGTACGTTCAGGTATGGGTATAGGAGTTGAATCCCGATAATCATCGTGGATGAACCATTGATAGCTTGTCCCGATTATTTCGGGAAGGGGTCGAGAAGTTGCTATCCCGAATATACATCGGGGTCAAAAGCCACGGAGTATGAAACGGGGTTATAAGTATAGCGGTTACCTGTATACTGGTTATGCGGCTGGCGTCCTACAAATGGCAAGAACTATATCTGGGCTTATTTACGGAACTTGGGAACCAGCATGATGATGTTAAGAAAAACGTACAATAGGATCAACCTAGAGGCAGAATATCGAAGTGTCATGTTGGGGCAGACTAACTCGTAGTAGTGATGAAGTTCTTGTAATGAGAATTGAGCGAAGGGGTTAGCTAATATATCTGAAATATTTGCCAACCAGAAATGGGATGAGCTTTCAAATTTTTGGTTATATTAGAAGAGCCGTATGACGGGAGACTGTCAAGTACGGTTCTGTGAGAGGCTTAGGGTGAAATTCTCTTTGCCTACTCGATCCGCCACCGTTGTGCTGCATTTGACCTTACATTCCGACAATGTTTTGATAATTTAAAACAAAATGATTATCTTTGACGTTAGTAACGTAAAAGGATAGTATGGTTGTTTCTTTTGGTTCAAAGGATACAGAAAAAATCTGGAACGGAGAACGTGTAAAAAAAATACCGATTGAGATCCAACAAGTTGGACGGAGAAAATTAAGAATGATTAATAACTCTCAAAATTGGTCTGATTTGAGAATACCTCCATCCAATAGACTTGAGAAGTTACAAGGCTATGATTTTTATAGTATCAGGATAAATGATCAATGGAGAATTGTATTTAGTTGGATTGATAATAATGCACACGATGTTGAGATAGTTGATTATCATTAAAAAATGGAGGATTAAAAAATGGACAGATTAGCAAATATTCATCCAGGAGAGATTTTACTTGAAGAGTTTTTACGTCCTTTTGAGGTCACTGCGTACAGATTATCAAAGGATACAGAAATACCACAAACTCGTATTTCACAGATAATTAAAGGTAAACGAAGGATTACAGTAGATACTGCGTTGAGATTTTCTTCATATTTCGGTACAACTACAAAATTTTGGCTTGGACTTCAAGATGATTATGATATAGAAAAAGAAAGAAAAGACAAACAAGACATATTGACTAAAATAAAGATAAACGCACCACAACACGTTATATAAATAGATTGTCAGTCAGTGTTTTATGTAAGCTTGAATTTTTATTTATATTTAGCATATAGTGAAACGGAAGAGCTATTAAGTGCCAATCAATTCATACCGCCAACCGTTTTCTAAAGCTTTTTCAAGTGAAGAGCAATATGGGTTGACCAGTCAAATCAGAAGATGTTCAGTTTCTGTTCCTTCAAATATAGCCGAAGGCTTTGGGCGGAAATCAAAACAAGATTTTTTTCCGTTTTTTGAGAATTTCGATGGGTTCACTTTTTGAGCTACAAACTCAACTGCGAATATCATTAAATTTAGAATACATTACCAGCGAGCATTTCAATTTAATATTTGAAAACACAAAAGAACTGGAACGAATGCTCTCTGCTTTTATAAGATCAATAAACAAATAACCTTATCATTTTGTCACTCTGTAACTTTTTCACTTTTTTTACTTTGTAACTTTGTCACTTTATAAAATATGAAAGCAAAAACAAACATAACCATTATACCAGCAATCGACTTAATCGATGCCAAATGTGTACGCCTGTCGCAGGGCGATTACAATCAGAAAACCGTTTATAACGAAAATCCGCTCGAAGTGGCCAAAATGTTCGAAGGTGCGGGCATAAAACGCTTGCACCTGGTTGATCTCGATGGCGCAAAAGCAAAACACATTGTGAACCATAAAGTACTCGAAGCCATTGCATCTAAAACTAATTTAATTATTGATTTTGGCGGTGGACTTCAAAGTGATGAAGATTTACGTGTTGCTTTCGAAAGTGGCGCTAGCATGGTTACTGGTGGCAGTATTGCGGTGAAAGATCGCGAAACTTTTCTCCATTGGATAGCAGCCTACGGAGCCGAAAAGATTATTCTTGGTGCCGATGCCAAAGACAAAATGATTGCAGTAAGTGGCTGGCAGGAGGTATCGACACTTCCTATCCTCGATTTTATTGAAAGTTATACCACTAAGGGAATTTCGAAAGTAATTTCGACCGATATTGCCCGCGACGGAATGCTTACCGGACCCAGTATCGAATTGTACAAAGAAATTATGGAAAAATTCCCCACATTGGAATTAATTGCCAGTGGCGGAATTGCCACCATGAACGATATTTTTGAACTCAACGAAATGGGCATTCCGGGCGTGATTACTGGCAAAGCCATTTACGAAAATCGCATATCACTAAAAGAGATTGAAGATTTTCAGAAGAAAAATAGTTAAGTAATTTAGGTCCATTATTTATGTTAGTATTTCGTTTTAATCCAAATATCTAATTATCCAACGATTTGTTGTCATTTTGATTGGGGTTAAATGATTTGTTTCAGTTAAAACTAATTAAGCAGTGCTGGCTTATTTATCCTTTTGAAACTCAAAAGCACCAAGATCTGGCAGGCTATCAGCTATGCGTGATTTTCCTAATAAATCGGTATAACAGTTAAACCTGGTTACAATGTTTAGATCGCCTTTGTCGATTACAAATGATAAAGTGTCGGGGCTAAAATCGTAAGGATAACTTCTAGAGTTTAAATAGTTGATCTTTTCGTTAAAAAAACAATTGCTGAAGTTTTGCGGAAAATTATTCAATATTCCTTCATCAATTTTTATGGCACTATTTTCAAATAAGAAGTTAAAATCAGCGATATCGGTTAATTGAAATATAATCTCGTTATCTAAACTTCCATCGATAATGCAATTATAAAAATTAGATTTTGTTAATGCATTGTAATATAATAACTCACCATCTTTTATGGCATTTGTAATTATTAAGCATGGATATTCTTCTCTTTTAGCATTGTAGTCTTTTCCAAAATAGTTCGAAATTGTACAATGAACAAATGAATAATCGCCTCCTGCAATTAAATAAACATTGTGAGACCCACTGTTTGTGATTTGACAATTGGTAGCATTTATTTTAGAATTAATAGCATATAAACCCGAATACGAATTGTTGTGAATGATAACATTGTTTAAATCCAATACACACATCTTTTCTGAATATAGATTTCCTGTTTCGAGGGCACTCGTTGCATTCCTTATTATGCAGTAGTTCATTTGATTATCCTGGTCCGAAGGGGCAATATTTATTCCATACCATTGCCCTGCGATTTCATCATATTTGTAATCATCTGTAACTTTATCCAATCGATGTCCTCGGAAAACTATTGGGTTTTTATTGGTCCCTTTAGCAACAATATTTCCATAAATGTTCATTTTACTGTCCTTATAAAAATAGATTGTAGTTCCTTCTTCAATTTGTAATGTCGAATTATTTAGAACATTTATAGAATCCATCACTAGATACGGGCGACTAGAATTCCATGTAGTATTGGAGTCATAAAACACCGATTTAATGATGTTTACATTTTGACCATAAGCGAAAAGGGTTACATATTTTCTTCCTTCGTTAGAGGTAAATTCGATAGCATCTTCAATTATTACTGGATTATCCTCATTTTGAGTATCTACCATCACATTAATAAAAATATAAATACTGTCTTTGGGAGGAATAGTTATATTGTTGAGTTGATTTGTGGAAATTCCATCAATATTTAGATGAAAATACGAATTGTTGCTTTTTAGTTTTATCTCCTGAATAACAAGGTCTTTTCTATTATGGTTAATAACTTTTACATATTTTGTTACCGAACCAATTGTTGTGAAAATTGTATCAAAACAAATGGTATCCTTCGAAAACGTCAGCTGGCTTTTCGAACTGTCTTCAATATCACTATGCAAGGTGCAGAAGTGAAAACAACAACAAATTATTAGTAATGTAATTGGTGATAATCGCTTCATAAATAGAGAATTGCTTCATAAAAAACCTATTTTAAAAATATCACCTCTTTGTTATTTGCATAATTGAGTGAGCTTTAGGGGCGAGGTATTTTTAACTACCGAATATTGAACGGACTTTCATTGTCTTTATTATAATTTGAAATAACAATAATCACCATTTAAATGCTTGGTTGGTGGCAAATCTATCTCCCTTTTGAAAGTTATTGAGATGCCAGTCATTGCGAAGATCGATCCAAACCAATTGTTCATTATGTCGATATGAAAGAAAAGACCCATTACGCGTTAAATAACAACAGATTGTTAGATATTTGGATTAAGACAAAGCGGAATAGGTTGATGCAGTGAAAGATAACGAGCTATATGCACAAGTTATAATTTGCTGATTTTCAAACACGAACAAAAATGTAACGAACCATTAAAGCAATAAAATATTTACTTTTTCAAGGGATTCCAACCTTGTGCTTTAAGTTCAATTTCGGAGCCGCCGGTAGTAACCAAGCAGCCACCTTCTTCTTTCGAAGTAACATGACCAATAATGGTAACATCGGGATGGTTGCGTATTTTGTCGTGGTCGGCCAGCGATATGGTAAAGAGCAGTTCGTAATCTTCGCCACCATTTAACGCAGCAACCAGCGGGTTAATGTTCATCTCTTCGGCCAGCGCTTTGGTCTCGTTATCCAGCGGTATTTTTTCTTCAAAAATTTTAGCTCCAACGCCCGACTCTTTGCAAAGGTGAAGTACCTCCGACGATAATCCGTCCGAAACATCGATCATCGATGTGGGTTGAATTTTCAAACCTTCGAAAACTTTTTTCATATCGGTGCGGGCTTCGGGTTTAAGTTGCCTCCCCAAAATGTAATTATACCCCTCGAGTTTTGGTTGTACTTGTGGTGCTCCTTGGTAAACCTGATTCTCGCGTTCCAAAAGCTGAAGTCCCATGTAGGCGCCACCCAAATCGCCGGTAACACAAATTAAATCGTTTGCTTTTGCACCGCTGCGGTAAACCGCTTTTCCTTTTTCAACTGTACCTATTGCTGTAATACTTATTACCAGTCCAGTAAGTGACGAGGTGGTGTCGCCACCAATCAAATCGACCCCGTATTTTTCGCAAGCCAAGTGAATTCCCTCGTATAGTTCCTCCATCGCTTCAACCGAAAATCTCGACGAAATGGCCAACGAAACGGTGATTTGTTTTGGTGTGGCATTCATGGCGGCCACATCGCTCAAATTTACCACTACCGCCTTGTATCCCAAGTGTTTTAATGGCACATACATCAGGTTGAAATGAACGCCTTCGGTCAATAAATCAGTGGTAATTACAACATCGTTTTCACTAAAGTTTAGCACGGCAGCATCGTCGCCCACTCCTTTTAATGTTGAGGCGTTTTTTAACTTTATTTTATCAGTTAAACGGTCGATGAGCCCAAATTCGCCCAAGTCAGAAATAGATGTTATTTTGCTTTCGTTTTCAGCCATTTTAAATAGGATAAAGAAGTATGAATAAGGAAAAATTTGATGCAAAAATAAGACTACTTTACTATCTTTGCAACAATTTTTAAACAGTATGGCCAATTCATTGTTAGAATACTGGCAGTTTCTTTACACAACTAAAGTATATGACAGAACAAGATAAAATATTAGATAA
>DATERL010000092.1:0-23568 GCA_035271585.1 Prolixibacteraceae bacterium | reverse complement strand
GGATTAACCCTGGGGATAATTGATAACTATAAAACCAAGGCCGATCAACCATTTTTTACAAAGAATTGATGTTCTATCGGCCTTAAAACTATTCTTTTGAACAAAATACGTATTGAAAAACAAACCGACTGAATGGTTACTAAAATAGTTATTAATAGCTCGGTGGGTTTTTAATTACAATATGAATAACGAGCGTACAATTCTACGTGTTAAAATAATACACCTTGTGATACATTTAAAATGACGTCGCAAATAACCACACAAAGACTTTTTTGATTCGAAAAGATCACCTAATTTTGTATCCAAATGAATACACTTAGAAATGTACTTTATTGAAAAAACAGTTGAATTTGACAAATGGCTACGAAAATTGAAAGATTTAAGAGCCAAAGCAAAAATATTATTCAGGATTCAAAAACTTGAAAGCGACGAACACTTTGGAGATTATAAGCCTGTTGCAGACGGAATTAGGGAATTAAAAAAGAAGAGATATGGAAGCTTCAAAATTTGACATTGCAGATTATTTAGATAGTAACGAAATGATTGCAGAATATCTCAATACTATTTTGGAGGAAGGAGATAATTCTCAAATTATTACAGCAATTGGTCATATCGCAAAAGCAATTGGAATGACAAAAATTGCAGAGGAAACAGGACTTAGCAGACCAAGTTTATATAAAGCCTTATCTGATGGAGCAAAACCTCAATTTGAAACAATTATGAAAGTTTTAAAAGCTATTGGAGGTCAAATAAAGATAAATCCCACAGGTAGTATTGCTTAAAATATTATAGACGCTTTAATCCTTATTATAAGGACAAAAAATAAAAAGCGCATCACACACATTTTATAAGTTATCAGCGAGTTTGACCCGTTCAAATATCTATTAGTCTAAAATCTAATCATCTATTTGTCTAAAATCTATTTGTCTAGTCATCCAACAATCGATTTCCAAATTATTCTTTGGCTTTGATACCGCGAATATCGGCCTGAAGCTTCAATACCATCGACGAAAGTGCTTCCACATCCACTTTATTGGGTTCGGGCAAATCGAAGGTTAAAAAACCAATGGCCTGCCACAACTCCAGCACTTCTGAAGCTTGTACGGTGTAGGGCTCGTAGGCTTCGTTGTCGGATTTGAGCAGTAATGAATTGTATTCGTTTACGTGATTGTAAACCCGTTTATATGCAATGCCTTCGTTGGCCGTAACCACTACGTAGGTTTTTCCATCGCGAATACCACTAAAAGCTTCCACGTAATCGCAAAAAACATAAGCGCCCGAAGGTACGGGCAACATGCTATCGCCTTTAATTTGAAAAACGCGGTAACTGCGCCCCTGCGACATTTCGGCTACAGGTATAGCAAAATGAGGTAACTCGGCAACAAACTCGGGGTCGGCCAAACCATTGAGGTAGCCTGCCGAAGCTTTTAACGGCACAATAGAAACCCGCTCTTCATTATTGGCATCAACCACAGTTGATAACACCCTAAAATCGCTGGCCGGCAATGCTTTTTCTTTCGACAAGTCAACGGTCAGCAAGCAATCGATGCTAATCCCAAACAACATCGAAATTTGTTGGATAACCATTAATTTGGGTACGGCTCTACCCTCTTCGTAAGCTCCAATTAGCGGACGTTTTATGCCAAGCCTTTCAGCAAGTTGTTCCTGAGTCCAACCTTTATAGCGGCGCAAAAAACGAATATTTTCTTGTATGTAAATCATTTCAAAAGAAAAGAGATTGATAAAAATATTAGCAAAAGCAATATTACAACAAAATTATAGAAGTTAAAAAACAAATGAGCTGCTCAACTCAAGTGAAAAATCAATTTTAAAAATCAAAAAGGTAATATTATATTGAAAAAAAACTAATTTTGGCGACAACAATCGCGGGAGTAGCTCAGGGGTAGAGCATCAGCTTCCCAAGCTGAGGGTCGCGGGTCCGAATCCCGTTTCCCGCTCATTAAAAATGAGATAATTACACAAATTATCTCATTTGGTTTTTTATACTTATAACCACATTTTATAACCACTTGTAAAATTTTGTGATTATAAAAAATAAAAAAAGCCATTATTCAACCAGCCACAACGACCAGGAACAATGACTTTTTCATGCTAACTAATTCACCTACAAATAACTACTTCATTATTATCATTTTTTGAGTTACTTCTACTCCATTTACGGTTAATGTGTAAAAATAAAGCCCATTGCTGAGCTTCGATGCGTCAAAAAGCACATTACATTCGCCTTTATCCCTTTTTTGATTTATCAGGGTCGAAATAATCCGACCTTCGGGATCGCTAACCGTGAGCTTAACCATTGCTGCTTCCGAAAGTGAAAAATTGATGTTCGTTTCGGTTTTAACAGGATTGGGAAAGTTGATCGGAGAAGAAAACCCATTCATTTTTAAAGTTCCGTGATCATCTATGCCCGATTTTTCATCGCAAACCCCATTTTTCATAAAATAGGGTCGAACCGATGTGTTTTTTATGCTATTTTCGTTATCAACGGCCACTTCGAGTCCCCAGTCGTACAAAGTATTAAAAGTACCCGATTTGGTCATATCCCATAAACTGTTACAATTTCCAAACCACGACCAAGCGATATAACCTACCTGCAACTTCTCACACTCGGCAATTATGGTTTTATAGGCTATTGAGTTATTAGTGGTTATAACCGACTCCTCGCAACTACCGTGCATTTGAGAAAATTCGCCCACAATAAGCGGTAACTCCATATCAACCGATTGCTGCAATTCACTAACAATACTTTTTTCGGAAAAGCCATACATTTTTGGCCACCACATGTGCACCGAAAAAATTAGATTATGATCGGGATCGATCTCAATAAGCCCTGGTCCTTCAGCCTGTAGAATATTAATGTTTTTTCCCCAATCGGTTCCATCAATCACCAGCGGGACATGAATACCAGCTCCTCTAATCTGAAGAATAGCAGCCTCGTAAACCGTTCTAAATTTCGAACCTTTCACATTTCCATCGCCGGGTTCATTGGCAATATTCAACAATAAATAAGCTTCATGTTTAATCAATACCGACGCCACATCCTCACGTGTCCAGTAATCAACACAAGCCTGAACTTTATTAATGTCGCCGGTGGCATCGTGTACTTCAACCATCGGGATCATATTTTCGGCTCTGCAATTCGAAATGGCATTATCGAGCATACTGGCTTTGCCTCGGGTTTCCCAAACAATACGAACCACGTTGGCTCCGGTTTTTTCAATTTCGGCCATTCGGGGTTTACCATCTTGTTCAAACCAAATATTTGGATTGCTTACCCCGCGTAATATTACCTTTTCGCCACAATAGTCGTATAAAAAACGCCCATTAACACGGAAACCAGGATATTGCTCCGCCTGCGCTGAAACAAAAAACACAAGGCAAAACAAAAAAAGATAAGTTCTTATGGTATTCAAAATCACAAATTAAATTAGATTACGCTTTATTGCGTTTCAATTAATAATAATGACAAAACTAAATGGTTTTAAGATTAAAAAAGGGGGGTAATTGGCAATTGTTGGGGGCGAATAGTATTCTTATTGCTATTTACAATAGCACATTTAATTTGCATTAAAACAATCGACTACAATAGATAAAGCAGTATGAACATTTGTAATTGAGTAAAAAATTATTGATTGCAGGTTAAAAAACACCCCCTTATGAATACATTTATAACCACAACGAAATGGCGGTAAAGCAGAACAAGAAACACTCCTAGGAAATATCAATCAAAGCAAAAGTCTTTTAATAATAAAACGAACTTTCGTAAGTATTGATATTTCCTTTTTGATCTTCAACTCTCAGTTCTATCCTATGGGTTTTACCATATTTGAGTTTCTCGTCAAAATTGTAAGTTAACATCTCCCGCTTAGCATCGTATTCAAATAACACCCATTTCCCGTCGATAGTACCGTTATATTTTTCGATACCAGATAGGTTATCTGAAATTTTAAACCGAATACGGTTCGTTTCGTTTAGCGCACCGTTATTGATACTTAAGGGACGAATAATTGGCGCAATGGTATCAACCACAACACAATAGTCACCAAAGCTGCGCGTTTCGGTTTTTATCCACCCGCCAGAATAAACACCCCCATAGGCCGAGTATTTTCCAGTTTTAATATCAAATTGCGCAATCAAGGCCTTTGAAGTTAAACGCGAAGGCAGGTTCGTGGTTTTAATTTTTAATTCGACTGGCAAATGCAAAGGTGTAAGTTGACTATGCACCCTGTGTAACATCGAATACGCCGCTGGGGGTACGTTTCCCATTTTGTATTCAAAGTTGATGTCGGTATAAAGGGCGTTAACAGGAATATATAAGTTTATTTCGTTATTCGAAAACCGGTTATCGGTATGGTAATTAAACTGTGCCGTAGGGTTCAGATCGGGATGTTTAACAGGCATTGTCGAATTGACATAAAAAATAATTTCGGAAGAGTTCATCTTCACATCATACAATATAATTTGAATTTTATGCCGTTTCCCATCGTCGAAATCAAATAGCCCCCCGTTATACGTTTGACGATATATCTCAAGTTTGTTGCCCGGTTCTATAAATGTTTTATGAACACCTTTTCGGGTGAGTTGGTACAACTCGTAATCGATATGACTATTGACATAACGATTTTTAGCAAAATCAAGTTCATCAATTTCAAATGAATTAATCAACTTTTCGTCAACCCAATACTCCATCTGATAAATTCCACAACGGCTCCAGTTGTTATCAAAATAATCAATAGCATCGACCCCAAACCCTATTTTCCCAAAAACGTTAATTGATTGAATTCCTTTTAACCGGTAACTGCCACCATAAAAAACCAGCTTAAATTGCTCGCGTTGAGTAGCTTCCATTACATGGCTATTGTCACTTAAAGGATACACGTACAAATTTTCAACAACTGGCTTGGTTTTATCGTTTACTTCAAAACCGAAAAACAAGGGATTAACTGGATTTTCGTTTTTAGTGTGGCGAATTTCGAAATGCAAGTGAGGCCCTGCCGAAGCGCCCGAATTTCCCGATTTCGCAATTTCTTGCCCTTTTTCAACCTTAAACTGGTCGTTTCCGGGAAACAGGTTTACCTCAAAACTCTTTTTCTTATATTGTTGCTCGCCTACCCATTGATCAACCTCGGGTGAAAATCGATCGAGATGGCCATAAACCGAAGTGTAGCCCAAGGGATGTTCAACATAAAGCGCATTCCCAAATCCGCCCGACGAAACCGATATTCTTGATATAAAACCATCGTCGATGCTAAAAACTGGCAAACCAATCTCACCATTAGTGCGAATATCGATTCCGGTATGGAAATGATTTGATCTTATTTCGCCAAAACTGCCATTTAAAACAATAGGAATATTAACTGGCGGAACAAATTGAGGTTGTGCCAATAAAAAAACACCTAAGTGAAAAAAAATAAGAGCAATAAAAAAACGCTTCATAACAATAAATCAAGGTAATAAATGCGAAAATAATATTTAATGTAGCATATACAACTTCAAAATGGCAAACATGTTTTTACAATTTGGTAAAAATGTTATTTTTGTAAAGAAATCATCCTGAAATGACAGAAAAAGATCAACACCTGATTAATGAACTAAAACACAACATCAGGCGTTTAATCAACAGCCTGGAGAAAACAAAGTTTGAATTGGAAAAGACCAAGGATGAATACAAAGGCTTAGAATTCCAATTCGAAACTTACAAGGCTGAATTTGAGATGTTGAACAAACGATATGAGAATTTAAAAGTGGCAAAAGCTTTAACCGAAGGCGATCCTGACAATCAGGCGGCAAAGCAAAAAATCAACAAAATAATTCGTGAAGTTGATAAATGTATTGCACTCTTAAATAAATAAAACGTTCACCATGGATGAAAAGTTGGCAATAAATATAATGATAGCTGATCGACGTTACCCAATGACTATTAAGCATGGTGACGAAGAAAAGATACGTAAGGCCGCAAAAATATTGAACGAGCGGATTTTACAATATCGACAAACTTATGCAGGCAAGGACAACCATGATTATATGGCAATGTCAGCTCTTCAGTTTGTGATCGAAATGCTAAAATTGACCGAACAACAAGATATTGATCCGGCAATCAGGCAAATTGATCAAATAAACAACGAGCTGGCCAGTTATCTTGAAAAAAATTGACGTTCTTTAAACACACAATATATCGCCGCACATTAATTTGCAAAACCTTTAAAGGAAAGTGAATGCAGGTTGGTATGCGGTTTTTTATTTATAAACTTAATTTTTAAACAATGGATTGGACATATATATTGATAATTGTTGCTTTTATAGTGGGATTCCCAATCAGCTATTTTATTTGGGATCAATCGCTAAAGAAAAAAAGCGCCCGGCTTTTAAAAGATTCCGAAACGGAAGCCGAAGTCATCAGAAAGGATAAAATCCTTCAAGCCAAAGAAAAGTTTTTGCAATTGAAATCAGAACACGAAGATTACATTACCGACAAAAACAATAAATTGGCTATAATTGAAAATCGAATCAAACAAAAAGAAACGATTTACCTACAACGAAAAGACGAAATTAACCGTAAGGTTAGAGAAGTTGAAACCGATAAAAAAGAGATTGATATAATTCGTGAAAACCTTACCAACCAACTTCAAATGGTTGAAGAACGTGGTGAAGAACTCGACAAAATGCACCGCCAACAAGTCGAAAAATTGGAGGTTATCTCAGGTTTTTCGGCCGATGAAGCCAAGTCACAACTGGTTGAGTCGCTAAAAAACGAAGCCAAATCGGAGGCCATGTCGTACATACAGGAAATTATGGACGAGGCTAAGCTCAACGCCAACAAAGAAGCCAAAAAAATCATCGTAAAATCGATACAACGTGTAGCTTCCGAAACGGCTATCGAAAACGCAGTAACCATTTTCAATATCGAAAACGACGAAATAAAAGGTCGCATTATTGGTCGCGAAGGACGAAATATCAGGGCACTCGAAGCTGCCACCGGTGTCGAAATCATTGTTGACGATACCCCCGAAGCCATTGTGCTTTCGGCCTTTGACCCAGTACGCCGCGAAATTGCGCGCCTTGCACTGCACCAGCTCGTTACCGATGGCCGCATACACCCGGCACGTATCGAAGAGGTAGTAAATAAAGTGAGCAAGCAAATTGAAGAAGAAATTATCGAAACAGGAAAACGCACCTGCATCGATTTGGGCATACACGGTATGCACCCCGAATTGGTGAGGTTGGTCGGAAAAATGAAATACCGCTCATCATACGGACAAAACCTGCTGCAACACTCGCGCGAAACCGCAAACCTTTGTGCTATTATGGCATCGGAGCTGGGCCTCAACCCGAAAAAAGCACGACGCGCCGGACTGCTGCACGATATTGGTAAAGTGCCCGACGAGGAGCCCGAATTACCACACGCAGTACTGGGCATGAAATTGGCCGAGAAGTACAAAGAAAAACCCGACATTTGCAACGCCATTGGTTCACACCACGAGGAAGTGGAAATGCAAACCCTACTGGCGCCAATAGTTCAGGTATGCGATGCCATTTCGGGAGCACGTCCAGGAGCACGCCGCGAAGCAGTAGAGTCGTACATTAAACGATTAAACGAACTGGAAAAACTGGCACTCTCGTACCCCGGGGTTACCAAAACTTACGCCATACAAGCAGGCCGCGAGTTGCGCGTAATTGTTGGTAGCGATAAAATATCAGATGCCGAATCGGAACAACTCTCGTACGATATTGCCAAAAAAATACAAGACGAGATGACCTATCCAGGACAAGTAAAAATAACGGTAATACGCGAAACACGCGCAGTAAGCTACGCAAAGTAGAATTCACCGAATCAAAATATCAAAGGCTGCCTTCACACTTGAAGGTGGCCTTTTGTTTTTCAATGTTCTTTTATATTATCCATTTTATTGCAACACAAGGTTATCGTAGTTTCCTATAATTACTTGCTAATATTTTTAGTATTAATATCCTTTAAAAGACATTAAAACCCTGTTTATTTTGTATTTTTGCATTCCACTGCTAATAAATATAGCTACAAAAAGCAAAAAGTAACACTATTTATAGCCATTTTTAAATGAATAGGAACTGAGGGGAAGAACAATGAAAACAATATCGATACAAAAAACAGCCACGCTTGATCTTTGTCAGGCATCAATCACTACAGAGCTTTCGTTACCACTTGCCGATGGCGGTATCAGGGCAGGTTTTCCATCGCCGGCACAAGATTTTCTCGACCTGTCGATCGACCTCAACAAAGAACTGGTGCATAATCCGCCGGCTACTTTCTTTGGACGCGTAAAAGGCGATTCAATGCGCGACGCCGGAATTAACGATGGCGATTTAGTAATTATCGACAAAAGCCTACCACCCCTCGATGGCAAAATTGCTGTGTGCTACCTCGATGGCGAATTTACCATGAAACGAATCAAAACCGACAAAAACTGTTGCTGGTTAATGCCTGCCAACGAGGCTTATGTCCCCATTAAAGTAAGCGAAGAGAACAACTTTGTGATTTGGGGTATTGTAATACACGTGATTAAAAGTTTCTAACTAAACACTAACCTTTTTTATTGATTTAACTACTTCTTAATTAAATAATGTACGCACTGGTCGATTGTAATAACTTCTACGCTTCGTGTGAACGGGTATTTCGCCCCGAGCTCAACGGTAAAGCCGTGGTGGTACTATCGAACAACGATGGGTGCGTAATTGCCCGCAGCAACAAGGCAAAAGCACTTGGCGTTCCCATGGGGGCACCAGCCTTCAAATACCAACAACTGTTCGACAAAAACCACATCACCGTATTCTCGTCGAACTACGCATTGTATGGCGACATGAGCAACCGGGTAATGACCCTATTGGGCGAAATGTCACCCGAAATGGAAATATACAGTATAGACGAGGCTTTTCTGCGCTTTGACCATTGCAATTACCTCAACCTCGAAACACACGGAATAGCCATGCGCGAAAAAGTACTCCGTTCAACCGGTATTCCAGTTAGTGTTGGTTTTGCTCCTACTAAAGCCCTTTCGAAAGTGGCCAACCGAATAGCAAAAAAATTCACTGAACGCACCGGCGGAGTTTACCTTATCGACAGTAATGAAAAACGGGAAAAAGCTTTACGATGGCTCCCAATTGAAGATGTGTGGGGCATTGGTGCCCGTTATGCAAAAAAACTAAAATACCACGGGGTGAACACGGCCTTCGACTTTACCCAAAAAACCGACGCTTGGGTAAAAAAAAACTTCTCGGTGGTAGGCTTACGTTTAAAGCACGAGCTTGAAGGAAAGCCAACACTTGAAATGGAAGTAGCAAAAGCAAAAAAAAACATTGCCACCACACGGTCGTTCGAAAAAATGTACACTGAATTCGACGCACTCAAAGAGCGGGTGGTAACCTTTGCGGTAACTTGTGCCGAAAAACTACGCAAACAACAAAGCTGCTGCAATGCGCTGTTGGTATTCGTACACACCAACGGATTCAGACCCGAAATGCCACAATATAGTCGTAACGTGGTGGTAAAACTCCCCTATCCCACAAACTCGGGAATAGAATTAGCACGCTTTGCAGCCCAAGGCCTAGAACACATTTTCCAAAAAGGCTTTCAGTATAAAAAAGCTGGGGTAATTGTAATGGACTTGACACCCGACACCGAGCGACAAATGACCTTATTCGAAGGGCCAAACCTAAAACACGTATCACTAATGAAAGTGATTGATACGCTAAACCAAACCATAGGACAACAAAAAATAAAACTGGCCAGCCAAGATTTAAACCGCACCTGGAAAATGAAACAAGAAAAGCTTTCGCCCCGCTACACCACCCGCCTCGACGAAGTAATTACCATAAAGGTGTAAAAGCCTTTATATAAAAACAAAAAACGTGAAACGACTACCGCTCCACGTTTTTTTATTTTATTCTATTTAGCAACACATTATCCTGTGTATTAAAAATATTATAGTGACCCACTTCAACTTGCTAAATTGCTTTTACTGCAATGTTGAAAGCTTGTTGCATACCATCGATATTTTTGCCCCCAGCAGTAGCATAAAATGGCTGTCCGCCGCCGCCGCCTTGAATTGCTTTAGCTGCATCGCGAATAATATTGCTGGCATTGAGCCCTTTTTCATTTACCAAATTATCCGAAATCATAATCGACAAGTTCGCTTTACCATTAACCTCGGCACCTAAAACAAGGAACAGATTTTCAATCTCGTTTTTCAATTGAAAAGCCAAATCTTTAATTAGCTGAACATCCGTTAAAGGAACCATGGCAGTTAGAACATTAATATCGCCATGTTTCACAACATGTTCTTTCAGCGTATCCTTAATACTGTGGGCTTCCTTTTTGGCAAAACCTTCGAGTTGTTTTTGTAATTCGCGGTTATTGTCGAGCACATCCTGAACTGCTCCCGATATCACTTTCGGATTATTGAGCAATTGTTTTACCTGTTTCAAAATGGAGGCATATTCTTCCATTTGTGCTTCCACTTTATCGGCAGTAATGGCTTCGATGCGGCGCACACCAGCCGAAATAGCGCTTTCGGACGTTATTTGGAACATTCCAATTTGACCGCTTGCCTCAACGTGAGTTCCTCCACATAGCTCAATGGAATCGCCAAATTTAATTACACGAACCAAATCGCCATATTTCTCACCAAACAGGGCAATGGCGCCCATTTCTTGCGCCTCGTTCATTGGAACTTGCTGATGAACTTCGGCCTTGATGTTTTCACGAATCATGGCATTTACCAGGCGCTGTACCTGCAATAACTCTTCATCGCTTACTTTTTGAAAGTGCGAAAAGTCGAAACGCAGGTAATCAGAATTTACCAACGAACCTTTTTGCTCAACATGAGCGCCCAGCACTTTGCGCAAGGCATAATCGAGCAAGTGAGTTGCTGTATGGTTATTGGTCGTTAAACGCCTTGTTTTTTCAGGCACAACAGCATTGAATGCAGCCCTTGGATTCGACGGTAATTTATCGGTAATGTGTATAATTAGGTTGTTCTCTTTTTGTGTGTCTAGTATCGATATTTTTTCGCCATTGGCTTCGATATACCCTTTGTCGCCAACCTGTCCACCCGACTCGGCATAAAAAGGAGTATAGTTAAAAATAAGGTGATACATCTCTTTTTTCTGGGTTTTCACCTTCCGATAACGGGTAATCAGAACCTGAGCCGATAAATGATCGTAACCAATAAATTCTTCTTTATCGTCGGTTAACAGAACCTCCCAGTCGCCCGCATGCTGAACAGCAGCATTACGAGAGCGATTTTTTTGCTGTTCCATTTCGACATTAAACTCATTGAGATTAACCGTTAATCCATTTTCCTTCAAAATAAGTTCGGTTAAATCGAGCGGAAAGCCATAAGTATCGTAAAGGGTAAAGGCATCACCTCCATTCACCTCGGTTTTTTTATTGTTCCTAGTTTTTTCAATAATGACATCAAGAAGTTTCAAACCCATTTCGAGCGTATGCAAAAACGATTCTTCTTCCTCTTTAATCACTTTTGAAATCAGCTCTTTCTGAGCAGTCAGTTCTTTAAATTGAACGCCCATTTGTGCTTCCAACACAGGAACCAAGCGATAAATGAAAGCCTCGCGGAAACCCAAAAAAGTATAACCATACCGAACTGCACGACGCAAAATTCGACGAATTACGTACCCCGCTTTGTTGTTCGAGGGTAATTGTCCGTCGGCAATAGCAAACGCAATAGCCCTAAGGTGGTCGGCAATTACGCGCATGGCAATATCTTGTTTTTCGTTATCGCCATACTTTTTGGACGAAAACTTAGCGATTTCATTAATGGTATTTTGAAAAACATCAGTATCGTAATTCGATTGTTTTCCCTGCAAAACCATACACAAACGTTCGAACCCCATTCCGGTATCGACGTGTTTGGCTGGCAACGACTCAAGATTACCGCTGGCTTTACGATTATATTGTATAAACACCAGGTTCCAAATTTCAATAACTTGTGGGTGGTCTTTATTTACCAAATCGGCACCAGGAATTTTAGCTCGCTCGTCGTCATTTCTGATATCAACGTGAACTTCGGAACAAGGACCACAAGGGCCACTTTCGCCCATTTCCCAAAAGTTATCTTTTTTATTACCATTGATAATCCGATCGGCAGGCAAATATTGTTTCCAAAGATCATAAGCTTCGTTATCGCGATCGACACCATCAGTTTTATCACCTTCAAAAATAGTAGCATATATTCTATCGGGCGAAATCCCCATCCGGTCAATTAGAAATTCCCAAGCCCAGTTAATGGCTTCTTTTTTAAAATAATCGCCAAACGACCAGTTACCAAGCATTTCGAACATGGTATGATGATAGGTATCGTGCCCTACTTCTTCCAAATCGTTGTGTTTGCCCGATACCCTCAAGCATTTTTGAGAATCAGCAATGCGTGAATATTTAATAGGATCGTTACCCAGAAAAATATCTTTAAACTGGTTCATCCCGGCATTGGTAAACATTAGCGTTGGATCATTTTTAACCACCATTGGAGCCGATGCAACTACCTGATGTTTTTTTTCCTCAAAAAAATTCAAAAAAGCTTTTCTAATTTCCTGTGAAGTCATATTTCTAATTTTCAACTTATTTTGTAAAGTTTTTTAAACTCTATTGTTTCTTTTTAAAATTTTATTAGTTTTGTTACGACGGTGTATTTTTATATTGATGCAATGTGCAAAAATAGAAAATTACTTACAGGTCAATTACAAAACCACTTTTTTTTCACAAATGCGAGACACAAAGTATCAATTAAATCCAAAAACACTCGTTTATGAAAATGTCGAGAAAAAATTTTCGGCTAAATTGCTTCGTACACTCGGATTTCTGTTGATTATCATAATAATGGGCGTTGGGTTTTCATTTATCTTTTTAACGAAATTTGACACGCCCGAAATGAAAGCCCTGCGAAATGAAAACCAACAAATCCTAAATCAATACATTACATTAAACGATAAACTTTCTCAAATCGAAAACGTACTGGATCAGATTCAAGTCCGCGATGACAATATTTACCGTGTAATATTTAACAACAATCCTATACCCGAGTCGGTTCGTAAAGCCGGATTTGGAGGTATCGATGCTTATAGAAAGTTTGAGTCATTAAGAAGTGCCGACATTGTACTCAGCACCAGTAAAAAAATAGATATAATTTCGAAGCAAGCCTACATTCAGGCAAAATCATACGACAGCCTTCTTAACACGGCAATTGAAAAGGAAAATGAATTACTATCGATACCAGCCATTATGCCGATATCAAATAAAGACCTAACCTATACTTCATCGGGGTGGGGCCTGAGAATTCATCCAATTTATAAAGTACCGCGTTTCCACTACGGAATGGACTTTGTAGCCAAAAAAGGGACAAAAATTTTCGCTACAGGCGATGGTGAAATTATCAAAGTTGATAATTCAAAAGTTGGACACGGCAAACACATCGTTGTTGACCACGGTTATGGATACAAAACACTTTACGCCCATTTAAACAGTTTTAACGTGAAAGTTGGCGATACCGTAAAACGCGGGCAAGTAATTGGCTTTGTTGGATCAACCGGCACATCAACTGCGCCACACATACACTACGAAGTTTTTAAGGACGGAGAAAATGTTAATCCAAAATATTATTACTTCATGGATCTAACATCACAAGAGTATGATAAATTAGTGGCCATCTCGTCGAATATTAGGCAAAGTTTTGATTAACTTTGGCTGATGCCCGAAAATCAATCTAAAATAGAAAAACACTTTTATACCACCAGCGAAGTTGCTGAAATGTTTGGGGTTAATGCCTCATTGATTCGTTTTTGGGAAAAAGAGTTTAAAAACATCAATCCTCATAAAAACAAAAAAGGGAATCGGCTCTTCACCAAAGAAGATATAGAACAAGTCAGACTGGTTTATCATTTAGTAAAAGAACGGGGCATGACCCTTAAAGGCGCAAGGTTAAAACTAAAACAAAACCCCGACGACACCATACAGGAACATGAAATAGTGAAGCGCCTGCAGCAAGTAAAAGCACTGCTCCTCGAAATCAAAGAAGAATTATAATCATGTCGGAGAAAATTAAAATTTCTGCAATCGTAAAAGCCATCGAAGATTATGCGCCCACTTCGTTACAAGAATCATGGGATAACTCGGGATTATTAGTGGGAAATCCAAACCACGAAATAAAATCGGCATTGATCACCCTCGATGTAACCGAAGCGGTTATTGACGATGCCATTTTACATGGCGACGGATTAATTATTGCCCATCATCCGCTTATATTTAGCGGACTGAAAAAAATTACAGGCAAAACCGAAACCGAAAGGGTAGTCATTAAGGCCATACAAAACAATATTGCTATTTATGCAGCCCATACCAACATCGATGTTACACAAGAAGGTGTAAGCTGGCGCATGGCTCAAAAACTAGGATTAAAAAACATTCAAACCTTAATTCCTCAACGTGGATTGCTGAAAAAGCTAGTTACTTATATTCCCCTTGACCATGTTGACACGGTTAGAACAGCAATTTTCAATGCAGGTGCCGGACATATTGGCAATTACGATTCGTGCGGTTTTAGCACCAAAGGTGAAGGTAGTTTTAAAGCAGGAGAAAATACTCACCCATACAAAGGCGAGAAAGGAACACTGCATTTCGAAAAAGAAGTACGTTTTGAAACCATTTTCCCTATAAACCTTCAAAATAAAATTATACAGGCCTTGCTAAAAGCACATCCATACGAAGAAGTAGCTTTCGACATTTACCCACTCGAAAACACTCACAATAATATCGGGCTGGGAGTTGTTGGAGATTTAACATCTGCCGAAAACAGTGTACAATTCCTAAACCGCGTAAAAACAGTCTTTGACTGCAAAACCATCAGACACACCAACATACACACAGAAAGTATTTCGCGCATTGCCCTTGTTGGTGGGGCTGGCAGCTCATTTCTGGATCAAGCAATTGCATCGGGAGCTGATGTTTTTATTACCGGCGATTTCAAATATCATCAGTTTTTTGATGCCGAAAATCGGATTATAATAGCTGATATTGGGCATTACGAAAGCGAACAATTCACTAAAGAACTTTTTTATGAAATAGTTACGAATAAATTTTCTAAATTTGCACTCCGTTTATCGGAGGTAAAAACGAATCCGATAAACTATTTGTTCTGAAACGATTAAAAATTATTAAGCAATATGACTGGAATAAATCAGGACGTTAAAGCAGCAGAAATGCCTATCGAGGAAAGACTGAAACTGCTTTTCGAGCTTCAAAAAGTTGCCTCAGAGAAAGACAAATTGAAAATACTTCGCGGCGAACTGCCTCTTGAAGTTCAAGATTTGGAAGATGAGATAGCCGGCTTAAAAACCCGTGTTAATAATTTCAACGACGATATAAAAAATCTTGAAACTGCCGTATCGAACAGAAAAGCAGCCATTCAAGAATCGAAAACGCTCATCGCAAAATACACCGAGCAACAAAACAACGTTCGGAACAATCGCGAGTTTGACTCATTGTCAAAAGAAATAGAGTTTCAAAATCTCGAGATTGAACTTTCGGAAAAACGCATTAAAGAGCACACTGCCGAATTGTCAAAGAAAAACGAAGCCATCGAATTATCGAAAGCTTTATTGGTTGAACGCGAAGCCGATTTAGAAAATAAGCAGAAAGAACTCGAAGAAATTACCGAGGAGACTAAAATCGAAACCGAAAAATTAAATGATCGGTCAGCTAAGATTGAAACTCAAATTGAGGAGCGTTTACTCGCTGCATTTCGTCGTATCCGCAAGAATGCACGTAATGGTTTAGCTGTAGTATCGGTCGAAAGAGACTCGTGTGGTGGTTGTTTTAACAAAATACCACCTCAGCGTCAGATGGATATCGCCTTACGTAAAAAAGTTATAGTTTGTGAATATTGTGGTCGTATTTTGGTCGACAAAGATATTGACAATACTGAAGCTGAATAGAGAATAACTTAAAATTTAAAAAAGGGCATTGGTTTATTCCATTGCCCTTTTTTAATGGGAAAATTTGAAATACTATTATAAAAAAACCCCTGCCATACAATTTGTATAACAGGGGCTTTATTTTTTATCAAGTAGCTTTTACTGCCTAACTATGCGCTCTTTAATACGGGCTTTTTTACCAGTTAGTTCGCGGAAATAGAAAATACGTTTACGACGTACTTTTCCTACTTTATTCACCTCAATTAGTTCAATTAAAGGCGAGCTAACCGGGAAAATTCGTTCAACACCAATATTACCCGACATTTTACGAACGGTAAAAGTTTTGGTGTTACCCGTTCCTTTAACCTGGATAACAACACCACGATAGTTCTGAATACGTTCTTTGGTTCCTTCAATAATTTTGTAATGAACGGTAACAGTATCGCCAGCTCCAAACTTGGGATGTTGTTTTGCATTTTCGGCTATAAATGCATTCTCTGCAATTTTAATGGCATCCATCATTAATCATTTTAATGGTTATGTGCGCAATATTACCTTATATCTTTAATTGGTAAGAGATTACGACTACCTTTCTAAGGGCGCGGCAAAAATAGATATTTTTTTCCATAAAACACCAAATCATTTTAGATTAATTGATGAAAAGTTATCGATTAATGACAGTGCCGCACGCATTATGCCGGATTAAATTTGAAGCATTGGTAATTTGAACCACGCTTACACCATTATTTAAAGCCTTAAAAGCATTCTCGAGCTTTGGCAGCATCCCCTCGCCTATTACTCCTTTTAACTTGTACTGATTGTATAATTGGGTGTCGAGATGATGGATAACCGAATTATCATCATCGGGATTTGACAATACGCCATTTTTTTCGAAACAATAAACAAGGTTTACCACAAAGCATTTACTTAAAGCAACCGCCAGTTCCGATGCGATGGTATCGGCATTAGTATTTAGTAATTGTCCTTTCCCGTCGTGCGTAAGCGGCGCCATAACCGGGCATACTCCTTGTTCCAACAGCAAACACAATTCTCTCACATTCACATCAATCACATCGCCCACAAAACCATAATCGATATCTTTAATGGGGCGCTTTACCGATCGGATGATATCCATATCGGCACCACAAAACCCGGCAGCATTGCAACCTTTGGCCTGCAATCCAGCAACAATGTTTTTATTCACCAACCCACCATAAACCATGGTAACCACTTCGAGCATTTCATGGTCGGTAATTCGCCTGCCATCAACCATTTTCGATGCTATTCCCAAACGTGAAGCAATGGTGGTAGCAGAACGCCCGCCACCATGAACTAATATCTTATTGCCCGAGATAGTGCTAAAATCGTTGAGTAACTGTTTTAACGATTGTTCTTCTTCAACAATTTTACCCCCAACTTTTACTATTGTAAGTTTATCCATGCTTATAATTTTATCACAAAAATAAACGAATTTTTCATTGAAACACACATACCACCTTATTCAAATAAGGCGGTAATATCTTCGGCCGATGCCCCATCGAACGGACTGCTTGTTTTTATAAACTTTTCGGCCAAAGCGGCTTTACGCTCTTTTAATTCCTGAATCTTACTTTCAATTGTCCCTTCGCTAATAAAACGGTAAACAAACACCTTTTTATCTTGGCCAATTCGGTGGGCACGGCTAATGGCCTGATCTTCGACTGCAGGATTCCACCAAGGGTCAAGAATAAAAATATAATCGGCCGATGTAAGGTTCAATCCCACACCACCGGCTTTTATCGAAATAAGGAACAATTGTTTACTATCATCGGTTTGAAAATTATCGATCACTTTTTCCCTATCAATGGTTTTTCCGGTCAAAAGACAATAACTCCATTGCCGCTTTTCAAATTCTTGTTGAAACAATTTTAAATGGGTAACAAAAGAAGAAAAAATGAGCACCTTATGATTTTCGGCCAAAAGACTTTCGAGATTACGAAATACCTGATCGAATTTTCCCGACCCTATACCCTCAATTTTCAATAGTGCAGGGTGATTCGAGAGTTGTCTGAGACGTGTCATGGCCTGAAGAATAACAAACGACGAGCCAGCAACGCCCTTTTGTTCAATTTGATTAACCAGATGGTTCCTAATGGCCGACTTCTCTTTTTCATAAACCTCGGCCTGATCTTCGGTCATTTCGCAAAAATAAACTTGTTTTGTTAAAGGTGGAAGTTCCTTTGCAACTTCATTTTTTGTACGTCTTAAAATGAAGGGTGAAATAATTTTCTGTAATTGTTTTTGCTTTTCTTCGTCGTTATTTTTCTCAATAGGAATGATATAATGATCTTTAAAAAATTTCAAACTGCCCAAAAGACCTTTATTCAAAAAATTAATTTGCGACCATAAATCAGAAAGGCTATTTTCAACTGGCGTACCGGTTAACACCAACCTTCGTTCAGAATTCAGCGCACAAACTGATTTGTAAGTTTTGGAACTCGCATTTTTTATATACTGACTCTCGTCAAGAACAATATAATTGAACATCAAAGGTTCGAACAATTGAAAATCGTTTCTAATTGTTCCATACGAAGTAACAATCACATCGTATTTATTCAACAAGCGTTCAACCTTGCTTAATTTACGGCGCTGAATGCCCACGTAGGCAAAAGTTCTTAAGCTGGGCGCAAACTTTTTGATTTCGTTTATCCAGTTATGAACTAACGAAGTTGGCACTACTATTAACGACGCAGGTTTACTGTTCTCCATTTCGCCAAAAAACAAGTCAAGGCAATTTTCATTGAAATTATTTGTGGCAATGCGTAGATCATTTTGTTCCTTTTCGTGAAGCAATAGCGAAAGCGTTTGCAATGTTTTTCCAAGCCCCATGTCGTCGGCAAGACAAGCCCCAAAGCGGTTTTCCGACATCAAACGCAACCAAGAATAACCCACTTGCTGATAATCCCTCAACTTTGCATTTAAGCTTTGAGGGGGAACATGTAACTTAAACGACAAATTTTCGACCTGGTCAAAAGCCCTCTCAACCTCCTCATTAACAGCACCAAACCCTTCATTAATAAGCTTATAATGATGCTTCGCAACTTTCAATTTTTCGTCCTTCCCCTTTAAAAAATGAAACAAGTTGGAATATTTCTCGAACCAAACTTGGGGTAAAATCACTATTTGACCGTTGGGTAAAACGTATTCCCTAATTTTATTAACAATATTATGTTTGAAATGAATAAAGGGAACTTCAAATTCGTCCAGTTTAACCACGGCAAAGAGGTCAAACCAATCGCGCTCAAGCTTAACTTTTACATCAATGTTTATACTCCCCGCATAAAAGCTTCGGTTGGTTGATTGCTTTATCTCAATGTTATTTTTCTTCAAATCGTCGGCAAACTGGTTGACCCAATTAATTACCAAATAGTCGTGCAAAGATTCCTCGCTTTTATAATTGGACCGAAACTTTAATTGGTCACCAATCAATTCGAAACCCCTTTCGGCAAAAAACGAAATAATTTTCTTCTCCCAATCAAAATCGCGGTAATGCTTGTAGAATACGTAATGGCCATTGGATTGCTTCAATTCGACTTCGACCTCGACTTTGCGTCCGGCCTTAAACTTCTGATTACCATAATAGAAAACCAGTACAATAATTGGCTCCATCCTCAAGCCATGCTCAATGCTGATGATGGCCCTTTTATCATTTTCGACCTTTACAATATCGAAACCCGAAGCTTTCACATTATTGCTTCCCACTATTTTCCGCACAAAAGTTTTCAAGTATTTTTCAGTAACACTAAGCGGAATTTCGACAAAAGGCTTTTCGATAAAGGGCAATAAACGCTTCCCGGTAAATTCCTCAAAAAAATAGAGCTGGTTATCCAACACCATTCGGCAAGGCGAATTGGTGATAATTATGGGGTTTTTATTCAAAATAGGCAAGGGTTTCTCTTCATGCATTATCTCTAAATCGTACCTAAACTTTTCTTTGTCGAGATCGAAATTAAACACCGCCTTTGTTTCCTCTTCGGCAATCACAATTTTATCTTCGTGATGAATACTGCTGTAATTAGCACTCTTGATGTAAAAATCAACATTATTCTTTCTTATTAAATCGATACAGGCCACAATTTGATTTTCAAGAAAGGGGCGAACCTGTTCGTCGAACAATTTATGGTCGATTTTACGGAAGAATTCAGCCGCATTTTTGCCACGTGAAAAACGTTTGGCAATGTTCTCGTCACTGTATTTCTCAGTAATTTTAACAATTTCGATTTCAATACCACTCAGCATTTCAGGAGAACTACCAATTTCGGCTTGATTGATTATTGAAACCACATCGAAGAAATCGCCATTCAAACTTTTTTGGATATAAAGAGGAACCACTATATGACCAAAAAAACGATGTTCGGTTAGACAGACAATAAATATTAAATCTGAGGTATTATTTTTCAATCCTTTCATAAACGAATAGACACAATTTTGATTCAAACACCAACATAATAAAATGTAACAGACAAAGCCTTCAATGTGGGAATTTTTTCTTTCAGCTATTCACGCTAGCTTAACAATAGTGTTGCAACATTATTACAACATAGCATATTATTTACTGTTAAAATAATTTTTAGAAAAAACCTCTAAAATAACAAAGCTTAGTCAAACGATTTCAGTAAAACCCGTAAATGCATAAAAAAAACCAATTTAGATGGACTAAAATGCTTAATACCCAAAAGATGATTCTATTTTTGTAAGATGTAACAAGATTATTGAAACGAAATCGAATTCAATGAACCGTATAGTTGAAAAAGAATTTTTCTCTGAAAATGTTGTAAAAATTGTTGTCGAAGCTCCGCTAATAGCAAAAGCACGTAAACCGGGAAACTTTATTATTTTGAGAGTTTCGGAAAAAGGCGAACGAGTTCCGCTAACCATTGCCGCAGCCGACGAACAAAAAGGCACCATTACGCTCATTTCACAAAAGGTAGGGGTAAGTACCGAAAAACTAGCAAAGCTCGAAGTCGGCGACTGCCTTCACGACTTGGTTGGCCCCCTTGGTAAAGCAATCGACATACGCAAAATTGGAACGATTTTAGCCTGCGGTGGTGGCGTTGGCATTGCTCCCTTGCTCCCTATTATTGAGGGTTTCAAAAAAGCCGGCAACCGGATTGTTTCGGTTTTGGCTGCCCGCACCAAAGAGCTCATCATTCTCGAAAATGAAATCAGAAAATGGAGCGACGAAGTAATTATTATGACCGACGATGGCTCGTATGGCCGCAAAGGTTTGGTTACCCAAGGTGCCGAAGAGGTTATCTTACGCGAAAAAGTGGACGAGTGCATTGCCATTGGCCCCGCCATTATGATGAAATTCACTTCGCTGCTCACCAAAAAATACAATATTCCTACACAAGCCAGCCTCAACTCCATTATGGTTGATGGTACCGGTATGTGTGGCGCCTGCCGTGTTACCGTTGGCGGTAAAACCAAATTTACCTGTGTCGACGGCCCCGAATTTGATGCACACCAAGTTGATTTCGACGAAATGTTGATGCGACTGGGCGGTTACCGCGATGAAGAAAAAGCAGCTTTTGAGCAGTATAACAAAACCCTTTAAACAGCACGAAATGACAACTTTATCAGAATATTTGAAAGAAAGGCGCGAAGAAGAATGGAGGGTCGAACTGCGTAAAAAGCTAAAAGGAAAAGAGCGCACCGATATACCCCGCGTACACATGCCCGAGCAAAAGCCCAGCGAACGTGTTAAGCACCAAGACCTTGAAGTAAACATTGGCCTCACCGAAGAGCAAGCTCTGGTTGAAGCTTCGCGTTGCATGGACTGTGTCAATCCTACTTGTATTGAAGGTTGCCCAGTACAAATAAACATTCCCGAATTCATCAAAAATATTGAGCGCAAAGAATACGGTTTAGCTGCTCAAACGCTAAAAATGACCAGTGCGCTCCCAGCAGTATGCGGTCGTGTTTGCCCACAGGAAAAACAGTGCGAGGAGCGATGTTTCTATACTACAAAACTTAAAAAAGATGCCATCGCAATTGGCTATCTTGAACGCTTTGCAGCCGACTGGGAACAAAAAAGCGGACAAATGTCAGTTCCCAAATGTGCACCAGCCAACGGCATTAAAATCGCAGCCATTGGGTCGGGTCCCGCTTCGCTTTCGTTTGCCGGCGATATGGCCAAACTGGGTTACGATGTTACCGTTTTTGAAGCGCTCCACGAAATTGGCGGGGTTTTAAAATACGGCATACCTGAGTTTAGGCTTCCAAACAGTGTGGTCGATGTAGAACTCGACAACCTCAAAAAAATGGGCGTAAAATTCATCAAAAACTTCATTGTTGGCCGCACCGCCAGCTTCGACGACCTTAAAACCGATGGTTTTGAAGGCTTTTTCGTAGCCAGTGGCGCCGGATTGCCCCGTTTCATGAATATACCGGGCGAAAACTACAACGGCATCATGTCCAGCAACGAATACCTTACCCGCGTAAACCTTATGGGCGCTGCCAGCGACGAATACGACACCTTGGTAATGCGAGGAAAAAATGTTGCAGTAATTGGTGGGGGCAACACAGCCATGGACTCGGTACGTACCGCAAAACGACTTGGTGCCGAACGCGCCATGATTGTTTACCGCCGTTCGAGAGTCGAAATGCCTGCACGTGTCGAAGAGGTGAAGCACGCCGACGAAGAAGGGATTGAATTCATGAACCTAGCCAATCCCATTGAATACTTTGCCGACGAAAAAGGCCGTGTGAATAAAATGCGCGTTCAGTTTATGGAACTGGGCGAACCCGACGAATCGGGACGCCGCAGACCCATTCCAATTGAAGGTGCCGATAAGGACATCGATGTAGATATGGTGATTGTAGCCGTTGGCGTATCGCCCAACCCGCTTATTCCATCATGCTTGCCCGAATTGAAAGTAAGTCGTTGGGGCACCATCGATGTAGGCGAAAACATGCAATCGTCGATACCCATACTGTTTGCCGGAGGCGATATTGTACGTGGTGGGGCAACGGTAATCCTTGCCATGGGCGATGGCCGCAAAGCAGCCCAATCGATGCACGAATATCTTTCGAATGAAAAGAAATAATGTGTAAATTTGTGTAAAATCAAAGTGAAATTAATTTAAACAGAGATGATTGAATCAAAGCAAATATTACAATTCCTTTCCGATAACAAAGAAAGATGGCTCAAGGAATACCAAATTGAAAAAGTTGGCATTTTTGGCTCATGTGCCCGTGGAGAACAGAAGGAAAACAGTGATATTGATTTGATTATAGAATTTAGTCTAAACACCCAAGATTTATACTCCAAAAAAAGTAAAATCAAAAAAGAAATTGAAACTAAATTCAACACTCCTGTTGATATATGCCGAGAAAAATACATTAACCCTTTTTTTAGAAAACACATTTTATCAGAAGCTATCTATGTATAAACTTTCACATAAAGACTTTAGTTGTTTATTGAATGTTTTAGATTCAATAAACAAAATTGAAGAATATTCTAACAGTTTTAGTGATGCCGATTCATTTTACAATCATTCAATTTCATTTGATGCATCGATGATGAATTTTATTATCATAGGTGAAATG
>DATERL010000091.1:0-20348 GCA_035271585.1 Prolixibacteraceae bacterium | reverse complement strand
GGGGCAAAAACTTTCACATCGAAAGCCTTAAATCTTGAAAATGGATTGGTGCAAATAGGAAGCGATCGGGGCGATAATCGAGGCGGACAAGATCGCGTTTATGCTACACCCGGTTTCGAAAACGACCTATGGATTGCTGCGTTCGACGGACTTTACAACTCATCGTACAATGAAAGTGGTTTTGAATTGATAGAGGGGGTAAGCGAAATTCATGCTTTTGGTTTTGGAAAAGCGGCCCCCTTGGAAAGCTATCCTGCTTTATTTCTAGTCGGCATTGTTAATGGTGAAAGAGGTGTGTTTCGTTCCGATAACAAAGCCAAACGCTGGGTGCGAATAAACGACGATAAACACCAGTGGGGTTTATTACTGCACGTTACCGGCGATCCAAAAAAATATGGCAGGGTTTACGTGGGGACGCACGGACGAGGTGTCCTTTATGGCGACCCGCTTAACAAATAGGAAACACTTGACTTAGTACGAAAGCTTACTTCTAATAAGTATTTTTTTAGTTATTTCTGTTTGTCGATGCGAAAGAAAATGCGCTCTAAGTATTTGTCCCTAATTACAAAATGATAAAAAAGAAGGCCAAATAATACACCAAGTGTGTTGGCAATGGCATCGTCGAAACTGCCCGAGCGAGTTGTTGTTGTATATTTTTGTAAAAGCTCAAACACAATACCGTTTATAAAAGCAACTATTCCTGCAAACAAATAACTACGATTGTACTGTTTGTTTTTCAAAAAAGCAGCCGATAATAAAACGGCAAATACAAAAAATATTGAAAAATGAACCAACTTGTCGAAATGCACGAAAAGTTTTATATCGGGCAGTTTGTTCGATGGTGTTAACAAAGCATATAATATTAGCGCATACCAAATAAGTGGATAAATAAATCGAAGTTTCACAAATTTTTGCATGGATGGTTTTTATTTTTTCGATGTTAAAAACAAATTTTCTTTTTAGTTCAAACAGAAAAAACACGGGTTTTGTTTTCAAAAACTATTTTTGTGGCTATTTATTGTTTATCCTTTATCGTTCATATCTTCAATAGTTTTTCGAGGTATTTCCATAATTTCCAAATCTTTAATTCTATCGCCATCTATCACAAAGCGCAGCAAAGTTTTCACCTTATGAAACCCGTGATTCCCGGCAGCTCCGGGGTTAATGTGCAAGGCGCCAATCTTTTTGTCGTAAATTACTTTCAAAATATGCGAATGACCAGAGATGAAAAGTGTTGGGGGATCGGTGAAAATCAAAGGCTTTACACTTTTATCGTAATGATTGGGATAACCCCCAATATGGGTAATCCATACCTTTACCCCCTCGGTGGTGAACCGAAGGTGCTTTTTGAAAATTTTCCGAATCGTGTGATCATCAATATTGCCATAAACCCCTCGCAATGGTTTAAAAGCTGATAGTTTTTGCAAGGTTTCGAGGTTCCCGAAATCGCCCGCATGCCAAATCTCGTCGCACTCGCTAAAAAACTCATACAGTTTGGGTTCAATAAACCCATGGGTATCCGAAAGTAGTCCTATTCGTTTCAATTCGATATTTTTTGGGTTAAATGTAGAAAAATAACGACCTTTATCCGGAATTTAAAATTTTAAATTTGAAATAAGATGAAACGATTAGTGATTATACGCCATGCCAAAACTGAACAGGAGAATTACGACCGTGATTACACCCGTCAACTGCTGCCAATTGGTATCAATGATGCTAAGAATATAGCTAATGATCTTAAAGAGCGGAAAATATTCCCTGATAGTATTATTTCTAGTTCTGCAGTAAGGGCTCTTGCTACTGCTCATATTTTTGCTGAAAAACTCGGTTTTCAGGTTGATGATATTTCAGAAGAAAAAGTACTCTATTTCGAAATAACCCCTGATGGTTTTATCGATATGGTTCAGGGAACTAACAACAATATTGACACTCTTTTTGTGATTGGGCACAACCCGTTTATGCACATTATTGCCCAGCGCTTGAGTGCCAATTATGATGGTCACATGCCCACCTGTTCAACGGTAGTATTCGATTTTGATATTGATAATTGGAATGAGGTTGAACCTGGGAAAGGAACCTTATTTTTACATCTTTATCCAAGTTTGTACAAATAAACATGAACATATTTTACACGCCCGATATCGAAGGAAAATATTATCAGCTTGACGAAACTGAATCGAAACATTGTATCAGGGTGTTACGTCATCAACAAGGCGATATGCTCACTTTGGTCGATGGGAAAGGCGGTTGGTATAAAACCATTATTACCGATTCCAATCCTAAAAAATGCATGGTTGAAGTGGTCGAAACTATTTCTCGCTTCGAAAAAAGAAATTTTCATTTGCATGTGGCCATTGCTCCCACAAAAAATATCGATCGGTTTGAGTGGTTTCTCGAAAAAGCTACTGAAATTGGCATCGACGAAATTACGCCCTTGCTATGCGAGCATTCGGAACGAAAGCAGATTAAGTCCGATCGTCTGGAAAAAGTTATGGTTTCCGCCATGAAACAATCGCTTAAAGCATATCTTCCAAGGTTGAATAATTTAACTAATTTTGAAACGGTTTTGAAAAACAGTAGCGAATCGAGTAAGTTGGTAGCACACTGCGAAGATGGTGCGAAAATGCATCTTTTTAATACCATAAAAAAAGATGAAAGCGTACTGATTTTGATTGGCCCCGAAGGCGATTTTTCACTTAGCGAAATTGAAATGTCTAAATACTTGGGGTTTCGTGAAATATCGTTGGGAAATAGTCGTTTAAGAACCGAAACGGCAGGAGTAGTAGCTGTTCAAACCATAAATTTGGCAAACGAAATTTAAAATGAAGAGACTGGTTTTTGGCTTATTAATGCTTTTTACAATGCTAGCTTATTCGCAAGACGAAACTACTGTTCGCATTGCGCTACTCAAATATGGCGGTGGAGGCGATTGGTATAGCAACCCAACCTCTTTACCCAACCTTATCGCTTTTGCCAATACTAACCTTAACACCAATATTCACCCTGTTCCATCGACAGTTGAAGTCGGCAGTTACGATATTTTCAATTTTCCGCTGGTGCACATGACCGGCCACGGAAACGTACTTTTCTCAGATAACGATGTGGAAGTTTTAAGAGCTTACCTTATGGCAGGCGGCTTTTTGCACATCGACGACAATTACGGCCTGGATCCTTACATTAGGCGTGAAATGAAAAAGGTATTTCCCGATCAGGAGTTTGTTGAATTGCCTTTCAATCATCCCATTTATCATCAACATTATCAATTTGACAACGGATTACCCAAAATACACGAACACGATGGAAAACCACCCCAGGGGTTTGGCCTTTTTTACGACGAACGACTGGTTGTGTTTTATTCCTATGAAACCGATTTGGGAAATGGATGGGAATCGTATGCCGTTCATAAGGATCCCGAGCATGTTAGGCTGAAAGCCCTGCAAATGGGCGCCAATATCATCTCGTATGTGTTCGACCGCTTCAATAAAAAACGCTAATCCGAATTCAATATTATATGATTAAAGTTGTTGCATTTAATGCGAGTCCGCATGCAAACGGAAATACATCGATTGTAATTGATGAAATTTTTAAGGTGCTCAATCGGCAGGGAATCGAAACTGAGGCTATTCAAATTGGCAATAAACCAGTTCATGGTTGCACCGCATGCGGAAAATGCCGCGAAGCACAAGATCGCCGCTGCCATATTAAAAACGACCTGATTAATACCTGCATCGAAAAAATGATAGCAGCTGATGGTATTATTCTCGCTTCGCCAGTTTATTTTGCCGACATTACAACTGAAATGAAAGCACTAATTGATGTTGCCGGTTATGTAACCCGCGGCAATGGTCATTTATTGGCTCGAAAAGTGGCTGCTGGTGTCGTTGTGCAACGCAGGGCTGGCGACTTACATGCACTCAATACCATGAATAACTTTTTCATGATCAATCAAATGATTGTGCCAGGTTCAAGCTATTGGAATGTTGCCTTTGGTAAAGCACCTGGCGATGTACTTAACGATAAAGAAGGAATTGGGACGATGCATAAACTGGCCGAAAATTTGGCATGGTTACTGAATAAAATTAAAGCTTAAACTAGAAAAAATTCAATATGAAACGAGTTTACTATTTTGTTATTGTTGCATTACTTGGTATTACTACTTCGTGCGATGTGTTGATGAAAACCGCATCGGACATTATGGTCTCCGAAAAACCACTAACCACTGGCGACATCGCAAGCGGGTTAAAAGAAGCACTAAGAGTAGGTGTCGATTCGTCGATGAACTATCTGGGTAAAACAAACGGTTATTACCTCGATAAAGCGATTAAAATAAATCTGCCCCCCGAATCTAACGTCATTGTTGAACATGCCCGCAAAATACCTGGCCTCGATAAAAAAATCGAAGAGTTAGTAGTGCAGATTAATCGATCGGCCGAGGATGCAGCCCGACAAGCAGCTCCTATTTTCAAAAAAGCGATCATGTCGATGAGTATTGACGATGCATGGGCAATTTTGAATGGACCCGACAATGCTGCAACCAATTATTTGATTGATAAAACCTATCAACAACTAGTGGATTTATATGCTCCAGTTATGCAACAATCGCTCGATAAACCCATTGTCGCCAATATTTCGGCCAATAAATCATGGAGTGAGATCTGCAATAAGTGGAACACTTTTTCCAATTCAATTCCAGGCCGTTTGATAGAAGCTAAACCTGTTAATAACGATTTGAAACAATTTGTTACTCAAAAAGCACTCGATGGCGCTTTCTTAAAAGTAGCCGAACGTGAAAAGCTAATCAGAACCGATGCCGATGCCCGCGTGAATGATATTTTGAAAAGGGTTTTTGGCAGCAAACGATAATTTTTGGTAAATAGTTTAATTGATGAGTAGGCTTTTGCTATTTTTGCAGGTCTAATATTTTAAAATTCAGGAACAATGTTAACACTGAAATTAATTCAGGAAAACCCCAGCTTTGTAGTTGAACGGTTAAAAGTCAAAAATTTTGACGCTAGCGAATTGGTTGATCAAATTAATCAACTTAACAATAAAAGGCGCGAAACACAGGCCAAAGTTGATGTACTGAAAGCTGAAATGAATACGCTTTCGAAAGAAATTGGTCAACTTTTTAAAGATAAAAAAATTGACGAAGCCAATGCTTCAAAAGAAAAAACAGTTGAACTTAAAGAGGAGATAAAATTACTCGATAGTGCTTTTGCCGAAATTGATCAAACGTTAAATAATTTGGTAGTTCAATTGCCAAATATTCCTCATGAGTTGGTTATGCCGGGTAAAAACGAAGAAGACAATGTTGAAATTCGTCGTGGTGGTGAAATTCCACAATTATATGAAGGCAAAAAACCACACTGGGATCTTATTCAACAATACGATATAATTGATTTTGAGCTGGGTACAAAGCTTACCGGAGCAGGATTTCCGGTTTACAAGGGAAAGGGAGCAAAGTTACAACGTGCCCTGATTTCTTTCTTTTTAGATGAAGCTGAAAAAGCTGGTTTTAATGAAATAATGCCACCAATTTTGGTCAACGAAGATTCAGGTTTTGGTACCGGTCAGCTCCCCGATAAGGAAGGGCAAATGTACCATGCTACAATCGATAACCTATACTTGGTTCCCACCGCCGAGGTTCCTGTTACCAATATTTATCGCGACGTAATTGTTGACGAGAGCGAACTCCCAATTAAAAACATGGCTTACACTCCTTGTTTCCGCCGCGAAGCTGGATCGTGGGGAGCTCACGTACGTGGCCTTAATCGTTTGCATCAATTTGACAAAGTTGAAATTGTGCAAATTGCGCACCCCGACAATTCTTACCAAATCCTCGACGAAATGGTGGCTCATGTCGAAAACTTGATTACTAAACTGGGCTTGCCCTATCGAATTGTACGCTTATGTGGTGGTGATATTAGTTTTACCTCGGCCATGACCTACGATTTTGAAGTTTTCTCGGCAGCACAGGAGCGTTGGCTCGAAGTGAGTTCAGTTTCAAATTTTGAATCATTCCAAGCCAACCGCTTAAAATGTAGGTATCGAGGAAAAGACATGAAAAAACCTGAGTTAGCACATACACTCAACGGAAGCGCGTTGGCACTTCCACGTATTGTAGCCGCTTTACTCGAAAACTACCAAACCGCCGATGGAATAAAAATGCCCGAAGTGTTAATTCCATACTGTGGTTTTGACATAATTAGCTGATAAAAAATATAAAGCGACCAAAGAATATAAATTGTTGTAATTATTTTCGGGAAATCCTTTGGTTGTAAAAAAACCTTTTCTATTTTTGCATCGCCTTTGAAACAGGGGGCACAAGTTCAAAAATAAGATAAAGAAAAATTCCCTAGTAGCTCAGTTGGTTAGAGCGGCGGACTGTTAATCCGTAGGTCGTAGGTTCAAGTCCTACCTGGGGAGCCAAATGAACATTAAAATTCATATTAAAGCCTGAAATCATTGATTTTCAGGCTTTTTTGTTTTTACACTACACTGAAATATCCATTAAAGCTTGTTCTTAAGGGGACTAAATCGAGACCTATTCTTGCTTGATGGCAGCAGGTCTCGCTAAAGCTCATAATCACTTCAAAATATAGGCCTTGGGAATTGAAAGCCAGTTTTGAAGTTGGTAGCTCCCGTTCATTAGCTCTGAAAATTGAAAAGCACATTAAGAATCAAAAAAGTCGTTCGTATATCGAAAGCACCATTTTGCGAAACTCGATAGATGTATTGATAGAACGATTTAGCTCAGATGTTTAGAGCAGTCCCGACGCACGTCGGGGACTACCTATGGAGTTAAAAAAAGCTGATCGAAAGTGGGATCAGCTTTTTTTATTTCAGTTGCTTTATGCGTTATAAATGAGAAGGGGATCATTTAATGAGTTTATTCATACATCTTTTTGCGCTTTGATTACAGCAATCTTTCAGCGCCTGAGTAGGCTTCTTCAATGTCGATTACAGCTACGCCATGTCCTGGTAAGTGTTTAGGATTCCAGCTTTTCATGTTTTCAAATTCAGTTCCCGATGTGAAATGTTTCACCCGGCCTTTAATTTGGTACGATTTGTCGTCTTTGGTTATAAATAAAATCGATGCTTGTGCGCCATTTGCGATGTTTTTCAATGTTTTATCGAAATAATTATTGGTAACTAAAATTGAATTGTCGTTGAACAAAGCTGTGCAGGTTGCATAAATTGAATTGGGAATACCTTTGTCCGATACTGTTGTTAAAACAATTGCTTTATTGCGGTTTTCCCAGGCATTCTTTAAGTTCTCTGTGATTTTTTGTTTCATTCTTACTTTTATTGATTGTTTATAATTTGTATAATTTCATTTTTTAGGGTTTCTGTATCGAAGTCATAGACTCTTTTAAGTCGTCCAATTTTTTGTGTACTCATTTCTATGGGTATTCCTAAAGCTTTGGCCAGTTTCTCTTCCGGAATACCATATTTTGCAGCAACTTCAGCTAAGGTCGTAGCACCGCTATTTTCCCAATCAGTTAGCTTTTTATGCTGTTTTGTCTTGTGATGATTGCTTTTCTGAGTTTTCGTTTCGTGGTTTGATTGTTGTTGAATAATGCTATCTGTTGAAATATTTAGTTCAGTTTTCATGTCCCGTTGTTGTAAATACTGAACTTCATTTTGTGCTATTTCAGGTTTTACAAATAAAGGTGCAATGCCAAAAAGAAGCATAAAAAACACGAGAGAAACAACAATCGCCTTTCGAGCCACACTGCTAGTAGTCATTTGCTTGAAAATGCAGCCAATCATTTTCCAATGCAAAATAATATGGAGCAAAATTAGCAGTAAAAATGCAAAACTTATCCACATGTGAACTGTTCCCCATTGATGGCGGTCGAGACCCAAAAAATACAACTCAACTTCGCTGCCATACAATGCATTGCGTTTAAAACCTGGCACTAGCACGTATTTTATTAGTAACCCTAGTCCGCTCATGGCCATTAATAATAGCATCATAATGGCATCAATCAATAAATTTAATTTTGACTTTGTCATTCGCATATACTCAACTTTAATTTTTCGAATAAATCAATACAATTATTACGAAAGGGCACCTTGAGGACATTTTTTTATGCACAATCCACAATTAACGCATAAGTCGGACGAAATCATTGCGATTCCATTTTTCAGTGAAATTGCTCCTCGCCTGCAAGTATCGACACAAATGCCGCAACCAGTACATTTTGTAATATCTACAACTGGTAGTCTCTTAGTTTTTGTCTTAATTATTGCCGAATTAGCTTGCTCTTTTTTTGATTCATTACTTGTGTTTGCTTGCAGGTTAGCGCTCTTTTCACAGCCTTGTAAGCTTTGTTTGCTCGAAGTAATTGTGCTCTCAGCATCCGTTCTCGCTAATGGTAGCCCACAACTAGGACATATTAAGTTTCGGCATGGTAATCCGGGTTTGTGTTCAACGGAGTAAGCACAATGGCTGCAAACACAATAATGGCGTCCTTGCCCTTTTCTGAAGCTGTGATTCCCATTTCGTTTGCCTTGTTTATTTAAGCCTTGCCTCATCTTCGTTCAACTCCTTTATTTCAAATAAATTTCCGCTTTTGTCCCAAATAAAATAGGCATCATGTCCATCACGCGGTTTAACAAATGTTCTATAGCTAGCTTCTTGAGCTTTTTTATAAATCAATTCCGAATTATAATATTTTAAACAAACGTGTGAATAAGCATTCTGTGCTTTACAGTTGCTAATAAAAAGCTCAAGCTCCATGTCGCGAAGTCGCATTACAACCACTTCGGTTTTCTCTTCAATGTCGAATATCGTTTTTGACAATGCCGCATCTAAGCCAAAGCGGTGGTGCAGATTAAACGCTAATACTTTTTCATAAAAATTGATTAGGTCATCGAAATCGTTTATGGTAAGCGCAATATGATGTATCATACTCGATAATTTAATAAAACACAAACTTACACGAACAAATGTTCATAAAAAAGAAAAGTTCCCTTTTTGTAAAAAAAAAATCATTCTCGTCAGGTAAAAAGCCTATTGCTATTGATGTTTGATTTTTGTCTAGGAATGCTGACCTTTTGCAATAATTATTGTCCTATAAAAGTCAGATGACACTTTGCTCCCAGACCATCCGAGGTGAAGCGATGCAATCTGTTTTATGTTTTATTATTTTACCAGATAATAGTATTTCGTGATAATAATAATTAATGCATTATCACAAAAAAATCAATTCAAATGAACAAGTGTTCATTGAAATCATTATCTTTGTGCTGTAATAACAATTTAAAATTTATTAATTATGGCACAAGGAGATAAAAGTGGTCCAATGGGACAAGGTCCTATGACTGGTAGAAGTTTAGGTTTTTGCGCGGGTAACGACACCCCGGGTTTCAACCGTGGTTTTGGTCAAGGCATGGGGCGCGGAAGTGGCTCAGGTCAAGGCATGGGTCGTGGAGGTGGTAGTAGAATGGGATGCGGACGTGGCATGGGGAAAGGCCGTGGTTTTGCTGGCAATACTGGGATTTCAAACCCTATTGGTGAACCTAATTTCAATGAAATTACCAGCCTTAAGGCACAAGCTGAAGCGATAAAGCAAGCACAATCTGAAATAGAACGCAGATTGAATGCTTTGGAAAAAGAATAGCACAATTTGTCGGAATTTGGTCATTAGTTAGAATTACGATAATTTATAATGACCATTTTTTGTTTAATATTTTCATGTTTTAATTTTTAAAACGAATGATCGCATTTGGCCCCATACCATCACGCAGACTTGGACTTAGTCTGGGAATCAATAATATTGTTTCGCAAAAAAATTGTTCATTTAGCTGTGTTTATTGTCAGGTTGGAAAAACAAAAAACACATCAATAAAACGCGATGAGTTTTACCAACCCGAAAAGTTAATCGAAAACATAAAAAATCATCTTAGTAAGCTCGACTCTAAGTATTCGCCCGATTATCTTACTTTTGTAGCCAATGGCGAGCCAACTCTTGATATTAATTTGGGCGTTGAGATTTGTAGGTTGAAAGAAGCATTCAATATTCCGGTAGCAGTAATCACCAATAGCTCACTTATTGGCACCGAAGCCGTCCGAAATGAGCTGATGAATGCCGACTGGGTTTCGTTGAAAGTTGATTCGGTTGAGCCTTTAACGTGGAAGCAGATTAACCAAGCGCACCCCGATATTGAGTTAGGCAAGGTTCTAAACGGAATTAAATTATTTGCCCATCAGTATAAAGGTCACTTGCACACCGAAACCATGTTAGTTGAAGGCATTAATGACCACCTAGCAAATATTGAAGCAACATCCGATTTTATTGCACAACTGAATGTCGAAACAGCCTACTTGTCCATACCTACGCGCCCTCCGGCTGAAAAAAAAGTTAAAGCTCCCGGCACCGAAATAATTACCCAAGCTTGGCAAATATTTCAAGAGAAAGGGATTCATACCGAAATGCTCATTGGTTTTGAAGGCACTAATACTGGTTTTACAGGAAATGCTTACGACGATATATTGAACATTACCGCAGTTCACCCTTTAAGAGACGATACATTAAATGAACTTCTCGAAAAAGAAAATGCAGGAATGGATGTTGTTGAATCGCTTATGATACAGCGCTACATTAAAAAGATAAACTACAAGGGTCACGATTATTATACACGAAATCATCATTTATAAATATTTTTTAATCTTTAAAAATAGAATATTATGCCTAAAATGAATGGAACTGGGCCCGAAGGAAAAGGCTCAGGAACTGGTCGGGCGCTAGGGAAATGTGAAAAACATACCCCCGACGAATTACTTGAAAAACTAGGAACTGGGCAAGGAAAACGCCGCAAAGAAGGCGGTGGCGAAGGGCAAGGCAAACGGCTTAAATATAATAAATAGCACTAATACTTTGTGTCTCTCTTCAATAACAACATAAATTTCTACATAATAAGCTGTATTTATCCACTAGTTTGAACAAAAATTCAGTTATTTTTAACCAACTTGTTTTTTTTATTCTAACTGTTAAAAATTATCATGAAGAAATTTAGTTATTACACCGTTTTGCTACTTGCACTTATTGGTTTTGGATGTTCCAATTCGAACCGAGTTAGCGATTGTAAAAAAGATGTGAAAGATAAGCGGCGTGCAATGGTGCCTTGGGAAAAAGGAGCTTGGGAAACCGATCAGTACCGAAATGTTTTTCGCGATGCAGGTTATCATCCCGATTCAATTGATGCCAAACTGGCGAAAGCTTATTACGATGTTTTCGAAGGTCCCAACCGGGTGTATTTCGAAATGGGCGACTCAATGGGCTATGTCTCAGACGTAAAAAACCGCGATTGCCGTACCGAAGGACTTTCGTATGGCTTAATGGTAGCTGTTCAGCTCGACAAAAAAGACGTTTTTGATCGCTTATGGCGATGGACTCACACTTACATGCAACATCAGGGTGGAAGCCGCGATGCCTACTTTGCCTGGAGTGTTAATCCCGAAACGGGGAAACACTTTTCCGATGGTTCGGCTTCCGACGGCGAATTATATTTTATTACAGCTTTGATTTTTGCATCGAACCGTTGGGGCAACGATACTGGCATTGACTATTACGGCCAAGCGCGTCGCATATTGGATGCCATGTGGAGTAAAGATGGTACCGACAATGTTACTAATGTTATGAATGTTGAGCACAAACTTATCACTTTTGTACCCGATTCAGGCGGTTATAACTGGACCGATCCATCCTATCACCTTCCTGCTTTTTACGAAGTGTGGGCCGAATATGCCAACGATGGACACGAGCAATTTTATCGCGATTGTGCCGACTCTGCACGTTCATACTTGCACCGCGCCATTCACCCCGAAACAGGTTTAAATCCTGATTATTCACACTTTAGTGGTGAACCTTTGTTGCGCTGGGGTAGAATGGGTGATGCTTTCCGCTACGACTCGTGGAGGGTTCCCATGAACATTGCCATGGATTACTCGTGGTTTGCGAAAGACAAAGACTGGCAAAAAAATTATGCTTCGCTATTTCAAAACTTTCTGTTTTGTCAGGGAATTGACACTTTTAACGATCAGTATAATATTGATGGAACCGAACCCGAATGGATTCTGCCAGCAGGTAAAAATCCCTCAGTTCAAGTTTTGCGTCACTCCTTGGGATTGGTATCGACCTCGGCTGCTGCATCAATTATGGGTACACAAGCCAAAAGCTGGAAGTTTATTGATGAGCTTTGGAACGCCAAGCTCGAACCTTACGAGGATGGCTATTTCGATCCTTATTACGATGGGTTTCTTTATCTTTTTAGTATGATGCACCTGAGTGGAAACTACCAGATTATAAAGCCCCAAATGGACTAAAGAATATTGCATTTCTCTGTAAAGAGAATTAGAAATGATATTATTACGGGTAACCGAAATACATTGATACGTGTTTTAGTTACCCGTAGTTTTTATAAGAAATCTAATCTTAATTGTGCTCCTATCTATTAAATTTGATAATTTTATCCAACAATACTAAACCAACAATAAAAAACTATGAATGCAAAAACGATCACGTTGATTTTGGTGTTTTTGGTTTGCGCCTTCTCAGGGAACGCCCAAATCGATTTAAGCAAAAAAATACCAGGAATAAAATACGAAAGCAGCTATCAGTTTACAGCTGCCATCGAAATGGAAATTGATTTTTATAGTTCAAAAGGGAAACTGCAGGAAACCATTCCTTATTTTAGTCATTACACTCCCGATTTTCAATACATTGATATAAAACACCGGCGCGGAAACACGGTTTATCAAACCTTGTTCGATATACCAAACAACAACTGTCTTATTGTTTTAGGCGAAGGAAACGATGCGATGGGTAGTGCTTCGGTAATGAAAGATAATCAGGGGCGTACATTGAAAACACTAAGCCTGACCGAAACTAGCGAAACAAAAGCTATTGCAGGTAAAACTTGTAAAAAATATACTTTCGATGTGCCTGAGTTTAGTGGTGAAATGTGGATTACAAGCCAGGTCAATTTGCCCAACGATGTTGGCATATTAAAAGCCAGCAAAATGGGTAAATATTACCAAATACTTTCGGTTCAAGGCTTTGTGATGGAAATAACTTCGCTTACACCAAAAAACCGAAAAACAGTAATGAAAACCCTTGCCTTGAAACCTTCTGAAACACTCAAAGTAAGTATTCCCGAGGAGTTTGGTCGTGCCATTAATAAAATCGATTATTACGATTACTAAGCGATTAAACGCTCTGAACAGAAAGGGAATTTAGAATATCCTTCGCACCTGTAACAGCACAGTCAAAGGTGTCATACACGTTTCGTTCGCCAATTAAGGCAATGATATTATTTTTCTCTAAATCGGCTTTTACCTGCTCGTTTACACCCGATAGGATGACCACGGTATCGGAGGCAAGCAAAGATTTAACTGATGATTTCAGGTTTTGTAAGCCCGTTGAATCGACAAAGGGCACGTGGCGCATACGAATTATAACGACTTTCGATTTTAAACCCAATGACTTAAGTACTTCGGCATATTGTTTTGCTGAGGCAAAAAACAGTGGGCCACTGATCTCGTAAATAGAAATTCCTTTAGGCAGAGACGAATAATCCTCTAACACATCGGTATCAATTTCGTTAGCTACTTTATGCTCGCCAACATCAGCCATTCGTTTCATGAAAAGCAAGGCAGAAAGAATAACTCCAACTTGAATTGCAATGGTGAGGTCAACTAGAACCGTAAGGAAAAATGTAGTTAATAACACTACAATATCGAACCACGAGTTCTTCAAAATGGAGATAAATGTACGCCATTCGCTCATGTTATAAGCCACCACAATGAGTACACCGGCAAGGCACGACATGGGTATCAATTTTGCCCATTTTCCGAAGAAAAGCATAATCAACAACAGGGTTATTGCATGAACAATTCCAGATATGGGGGTTCGTCCGCCATTTTTCACGTTGGTCGCCGTACGGGCAATAGCGCCAGTTGCCGGAATACCTCCAAAAAATGGAGTTACTACGTTGGCAATACCCTGCGCAATGAGTTCGGTGTTCGAACGGTGGTTACCGCTAATCATACCGTCGGAAACTACTGCCGATAACAAGGATTCGATACTTCCTAACATGGCAATGGTGAGCGCGGGTGCTATGTATAAGCCCAAGTCGCTAAAGTGGAAATTGGGAAAGGTAATGCTGAATTTATTGGGTATCTCACCAAAAAAAGTTTCGATGGTTGTAACCGGAAGGTTAAAAAGCTGAGTAGCCAAAGTAATTAATACAATAGCGATAAACGACCCAGGTACTTTTTTGGTCAGCTTTTTAGAATAGAGTACAATTAATATTGTGCAGACAGTTAGTGCGATAGCTGTTGGGTTGAATGTTGAAATGTTTTCGAGGTAAATTTGCCATTTTGCAAGAAATTCGGAAGGAACATGTTCGACCTGCAAACCCAAAGCATCTTTTATTTGGGTCGAAAAAATGACTAGAGCAATACCGCTAGTAAAACCAACTACTAGGGGATGTGGAATAAATTTCAACAGTGCGCCAAGTTTTAAAACCCCAAAGGCGATCATAATAACTCCCGCCATAATGGTTGAAATAATCAGCCCGTCGATTCCGTATTGTTCAACAATACCATATACAATAACGATAAATGCTCCAGTGGGGCCGCCAATTTGTACTCGGCTTCCTCCTAAAAACGAAATCAGGAAACCGGCAATTACTGCTGTAATAAGCCCTTTTTCGGGTGAAACCCCCGATGCTACAGCAAAAGCAATTGCCAAAGGCAAAGCAACAATACCTACAACAATCCCCGCCATTACATCCGATGTAATTTGCTTACGAGTCAATCCTTTCTTCAGAACTGAAAAAAATTTGGGCCTAAATAGTTGAGCCATTAGAAGTGGTTTTTGAATGAATATATGCAGACGCAACAGGAGCAAAAAACAAACCCGTTGTGGAGCTGGTTTGATTAATAGGGCGGCAAAATTATAATTTTTAGTGAAGAGCGGACAATGTTTTAACTAAAAAGCTTAAAATGAGCCAATGTTTAACATTCACGCAATAGTTAGCATCATTTAAGTAGTTAAATTGCGCTGTTTACATAATGATTTACAGGAATTAGTAATAATATAGTAGCTGCAAAACGCTTACAGGGCCAAATAAAAATCCTTAACCAACATACTAAATTCAGGTGTGTAAACATGTCGTTGTTCTGTTTCGATGGTAAGTTCATGTTCGCTTAATTGGGTGTGTCCAAACCGAAATTCCATGAGTACCCGTTTGGGCGCTTTTGCTATATTGGGTTTTACACGGGTAATTCGCGACAGGTAAAGTTTGGCATTCGAAGCTGCTATTTTAAAGTCGCGTTCACTTTCGATGGGTAGTATTACACTAAAACGGCCTTCGGGTTTTAATAAATGGGCTGCTCCATACGTCAATTTGGCAAATGATAGCGAATCGGTGTGGCGAGCCATTTTACGATTTGCATTTTCAGGCTTTTTTGCGTTAACAAAGTAGGGCGGATTGCAAACTATAGTATCGTATTTAGTGGCTGTTTCAGTATGTGTAAATGTTTCAAGGCTTGCACTAAAAGCATGTAGACGATTGTTCCATGGCGATTTTGAAAAGTTGAACGAGGCATCGTTAAAGGCGCCCGGCTCTATATCGATGGCGTGAATAGTTGCCTCGCAACGCTGTGCCAACATAAGGGCAATAACTCCAGTACCGGTGCCAATATCGAGTGCGGTTTCCGTATTTTCAACCGAAGCCCAGGCACCCAGCAATACCCCGTCGGTTCCCACGCGCATGGCGGCACGGTTTTGCCAAACCGTGAACTGCTTAAATTTGAAGTAATTATTATGAGGCATAATGTGCCAGTTTATCTTTATTTATTGCCGATGCAAAACTAATAGCATTTTCATCAAAAACTCACCGTACATGCTTACCAATAAATAAAATAAAAATTTCTATTTAGCCAGAAAGGCAGAATTATCAATCAATACCTTTTCAAGCAATCTCTCAACTAAGTGAGAGAAAACTAAACGGAAGAGAGATCATTTCCGTACAAATTGGATCGTTCGCAACTCCACTTTGTGTGTTTATTCGTGTTTTAAAATACCTCTCTTGATAATTTTCAAGTTTCTCTTTTCAAAAATAACGAAATATCTATCTTTGAGTACTTGAAAAAAGGAACCAATGGCCGGCATTTATTTTCACATTCCCTTTTGTAAACAGAGATGCACTTATTGCGATTTTTACAAAAGCACGAAAACCGATTTCATAATTGATTTTGTGAAAGCGGTTAAGCTTGAATTATGGCTACGTCGCGACTACCTTGGTGATCAACAAATCGAAACCATCTATTTTGGAGGTGGAACCCCATCGCTTTTATCGCCCAAACAAATCGAAGGGTTATTAAATGCCTGCAAAGGCCTTTTCAGCGTAAATCACGATGCTGAAATCACCCTCGAAGCCAATCCCGACGATCTGAATTCAGAATATCTTTTCGGGATAAAAAATGCTGGAATCAATCGTTTGAGCATTGGCATACAGTCGTTTTCCGATTCCGACCTTCAATTTATGGGGCGCAGGCACAATTCGGCACAGGCCATCAAAGTGGTAGCCGATGCTCAGGAAGCAGGTTTCGACAACATCAGTGTCGATCTCATTTATGGTATTCCAAACATGCCTTTTGAGCAGTGGCAAGCCAACCTTCAAAAGGTTTTCAATCTCAAGGTGCAACATCTATCGGCCTACCATCTTACTTATCACAAAGGAACGAAACTATGGAAAGCCCTTCGGCATAACGAAATTGCCGAAATTGATGAGGACGAAAGCGTAAAGCAATTTACCGAATTGGTAACCCAGACCAAAGAACACGGTTTTGTTCAATACGAGATTTCCAACTTTGCCAAAAACGGGCTTATTTCAAAACACAACACTTCGTACTGGCAGCAAAGTAAATACCTTGGCTTGGGACCATCAGCCCACTCGTATAATCAAATCAGTCGGCAGTGGAACATCTCGTCTGTAAAGTTATACCTCGATGCAATTAACAAGCGACAAATACCTGCCGAGACAGAAGTTCTTAGTTTGAATGATTGCTATAATGACTACATTATTACATCTTTACGCACTGTATGGGGTATCGATACCGATATTGTAGAACGTGATTTTGGTGTAATTTTGTTTTCAGAATTATTGGAGAAAAGCAAAAAGTATATTCAATCGGGGCATTTGTTGCACACCAATAACATTATTAAATTAGAACAAAAAGGCATCTTTATTTCCGATGCTATAATGGCTGACTTAATGAATTAAATAACTGAAAATGAATATCGAATCGTTACGGGAGTATTGTATTTCGAAAAAAGGAGCCACCGAAAGTTTCCCTTTCGACGAAGTTACTTTAGTTTTTAAAGTAATGAATAAGATATTTGCCATGACCAACCTCGATGCCGAATTGTCGTTAAATGTAAAGTGTGATCCTGAAAAAGCCATTACTTTGCGCGAGACTTATGCGTTTGTTCGTCCCGGTTATCACATGAGCAAAATACATTGGAATACCATCGATATTAGCGATGAGGTGCCCGATAAGCTTATCATTGAATGGATTGACCATTCTTACAGTTTGATTGTTAAATCGCTAACACGAAAACAAAAAGAAGAATTAAAAAATTACTAAATGGAAAAAAAAGTATTTCAACTCAACGAGGAATATATTGAACTCATAAAATTGCTTAAACATTTAAGCATTGCCGATAGTGGGGCACAGGCCAAGCAAATGGTCGATAATGGAGAGGTAATTCGCAACGGTGAACTCGAATCGCGCAAAAGAGCCAAGCTAATTAAAGGCGATGTTATTGAAATTTTCGATTTTGAAATTACGATTGAATAATACAAAAAAAAGCCGGAAATTGGGGATTCCCGGCTGAAGTTAAGCTTGTGTGCTTAGGGTGTGTGGTTGGAAAAGAGAAAATTAAACTGGTTTTGATTAAGCAATTCAAAATTACAAAAAACATTGCTATTGTCAATTTTTTTAGCGGGAAAAACCTTTGGAAATCCTGAGTTTTTTACGAACGTTTGTTTTGTTGTGACGAACGACATGTTTCTGTTGACTAAAGTTCAATCCATTCTTTTTTCAAAAAACTAAAAACTTCCAAATCGATGTAGTGATTTAAATGTCTTTCTCCTGCCCGTTCAATTCCTTCGAGAGTAAATCCTAATCTTTTCGGAATGGCGCTACTCTTGGTATTACCCACGCCACATCTTATTTGCACGCGGTTCATTCCTAGGTCATCGAAACAAAATGCCATCAATGCTTCAACTGAAAGGGTCATAATGCCTTTTCCACACCTACTTTCTATCAGCCAATAGCCTATTTCTAACCTACGATTTAGGTAATCAATTTCTTTCAATCCGAGTAGTCCGGCAAATTGATTTTGATGCCAAATGGTAAAAACTTCCTGTCGGCGTTCTACGTCATCAACTATCGATTTTACAAAGGCCCGGGTATCGCTCACGTCTTTGGTGCTATCGACAAAAGGCAGCCAAGTGCGAAAAAAAATTCGGTTCTCAATTATCGCACTATAAATAACCGATGTGTCATCCAAAGTGAGGATTCTTAAATCGGTTTGATCGTTTACTTTTATTTCATTTACAATCATTCTTAAACGTTTTGAAAACAGATGTTGCTAACGTTCCACAAATATAATTAGTTGCGGAATACGTGGTACTTTCTTGTCGAAAAGCACTGGAGCCAGTGCGAGCTATAAGCCTTGATAATCCGCACCAAAACCGTAATTAATTATGTTTTGCTGTTAGCAACCGGGTTTCGTGTGTGAATGTACCAATTCTGAGCCAATTTACCATAGAAGTGATTTTTAAATCGCTCGATACGGAGTACAATTTATTTTGTGCGTTGGGCAACCCCAATGCCGCCATAGCGGCAAAGTGGGTAGGGATTGTAAGCACATTGGCAAGCCCAGTGAACGGCTTTTCGATAACCTGAATTGCTGCTTGGGCTTGCCAATGTGCTTACAAATTGTGGGGTATTAGAGTTATCCTTTTACAGTTTTTCACGGTAAAACAATAATGTTGCAGCTTCGGAACTTTTTGGCCTAGTTCCCATACTTTTAAGTTTAATGGTTATTAAATTGGCATTTAAGTTGCTCCTACTTGTTTTTGCATTTCTGTTAATCACAATTGCGTTTCTTCGACTTACATGAGCATTGCTTCGACTTGTATTTGAATGATTTTCAATACAGATAAGATGAAGAACTGCAAAAATGCGGCAGATAAAAACAATTAATGATAATTTAGTAGCGAAAAACATTGCCCAACTTACCGTTGGTGAAAAAAAGCTTGCCAAATCCAACATATTCCCAAACTTCAATTTTTCCAGATTCATTTGTATACGATCTTCGATTTAAGGTTGTGCCCCAAGTTTCCTGACACATATCTTTTGTCATGCCAATTGTTACACGACCAGCTATTATGTTTTTTGCATTCGACTCGCCATATAATTTGGTAAGTCTGGCAAGTCTTTGTTTTGCTTCGTTTTCTTTGGCTTGTTTTTCTGCTTCAACATTCTCTTTTAAATCAAACAAATTCCAAAATGTTTCATAGTAATCTTTTGGGTCTAAATAGTTAATAATCTTAACCGTATCACGAGTTGCTATTACCATTAAAAGTAAGTCTTGTGAATCTGACTCATTATAATCTCCCATTAAATCAATATCTGATTTTCTAAGTAGTGTTAATTCCGCTTTCCATTCAGTTCCCTTATCAACATAGAAATCATTTCCTCCAAGAGGCAATGTGGTTCCATTAAAATCTTCTTTTGCAACGAATGTAAATATTGGCAATCTCGTTGAGAGCATTGTGTAGTAGTCTGTTATAACAAAAGATGGTTGATAGAATTCAACAGTGTAAAATATTTCCTTTGTTTCCTTGTCTTCCAGCTTAAAGAGCATGCCGTTTGTAATTGTCGTATTCAAATTTGAACTAGTTTCAAGTAGTTTTTCATAAAAGACTGACTTTTCAAAAGGATAGGTTATCTCCTTTATTATAAAGTACTTTTCTGCTACATCTGACCACGTCTGAGGAATTATTGTATTCCCCATTTTGAAAACCATACAATCCTCTTGCTTGTAATCGGTTGTGTAAGTTGGATAATATATTTCAAGATTATTATACCTAGAATAAAATTCCGATTCTTTACACCTTTTATCTGGTGATATTCCCCTGTAGAAATCAATATAATTCATAAAGTTAGTTGATGCATCATACTCCGGGACAGGAACAGACGGTGTTTCATTCTCTTTCTTTCCAATCGATCCGATTGAAATTTGCGCGTAACAAAACCC